>JANTGY010000027.1 GCA_024762695.1 Anaerolineae bacterium | reverse complement strand
CGAATCCGGCCGTTACATCATCAGTCTGGCCTTAAACGACGAACCTAAATTCAGCGACGCCGGAGAAATTCGGCCGGGACAGGGCATTCAAAGCGTGTTACCCGTCAACAGCCAGCATATTTGGACATTTGAAGGCGCGGCCGGTCGCTTGGTTAGCATTGTGCTGACGCCTGAAGATAACCAGATGGATGCCATCCTTAACTTGTACGGGCCGGACGGCCAGCGTCTGGTTGCTTTGGATGAAGGATTTAGCGGCGACGCCGAGGTTATTTCTGGCTTTGAGCTGCCCGTAACCGGCGTTTATTCCATTCTCGTAACCAGTTTTGCCAGCGATGGCGGCCCGTATACGTTGGCTTTGGATGAAGGCGGCGAAGCGATACAAAACTTCCATGACGCTGGCGATTTAGTTTATGGAGATGTCAAAAGCGAATCCTTACGCAGCAGCGAGGCCCACGCCTGGTTTTTTACAGGACGCGCCGGAGACGAGGTGAAAATTATCGTCCGCCCCTTAAATGATTTACTAGATTTAGACGTGTGGTTGTTCAACCCTGAGGTTGAACGGTTAGCGACGCAGGATGCATTTGCCGCTGGCGAAACCGAAACGCTGGAACAGATTTTGCCGGAGGACGGCCAATATTTGATTTTGGTACGCGAGTTTTTTGGCGAAGCGGGCAATTATGAAGTTGATTTATCGGCCGCTCCGTCGGCCGCTCCCAGTTTGGCGGGGCGGGTAAATTATGGCGAAACGGTAACTGGCGCGCTGCCAGCGGGGACAACGGCGCTTTGGCAGTTTAACGGCGATGTTGACGATGTGATTGATATCGAACTGGCCCCAGAAAACGCAGCGGACGATGTGGTTTTGCTTCTGCGCGACCCGAATGGCGTTGTTGTCTTGGAAATGGATGCGGCGCAGGCGGGGGAGAGTGAACGCTTGGAATCGTTTACGATTACGGCCGATGGTCAATGGGGGATTGTCGTCAAAGATTTTTTTGACGAGGGATTGACTTATTCTCTTACGGTCCAGCGGGCGCGTTAAGTGTGTCACCTCGAGGTTTAGGGGTCTGTTCTGTTGATTATTTGTAACTGTTCAGGTGTATCTCGACTGTCATACCCGCCTTCGCGGGTATGACCTGTACAGTTACGATTATTTTTAGAAACAAACCGCCAAACACTTAATGATTTTGCACAAAATCAAAACGCAGTAGATTTTCGTTGCAACTAGCTCTGGTTTGGACGGTGTAGACTTGGGAAACGGCCGTGCCGCTGCTCGTCTCTAACTGTAAATTAAAATCGCGTACTGCCGGCGCGTCAAACACGAATTGTTCCCAACCGGACGGGCTGTAGGTCGGAGCGCTGCCTACTAACAGCCGTTCATCAATGCCGCTGCCCCACACATGCACCACATAGCTATTTTTCGGAACTGGATTCCGGCTTAAATCTAGAACCTCTCCAGCAATTCCCAACCAATTACAACCGGCATTATTGGCATAATTTTGGAGGTAAAAGGGGCTGGTGTTTGATTTGGTGAAGGGAAAGGCTGATTTAGTCGGCGCCGGCGTTGCGGTGGGGCCAATGGGCGTTGCCGTTGCCGTATCGGTCGGCGTGGGAGTAGAAGTTGGCGTTGGCGTTCGCGAGGGGAAGGTAGGCACAATGGTCGGCGTTGCGGTAGCCCGGCGGGTGTTAGTCGCTTGCATTTCAAGCGTGGGCTGAGCGCCGATGGGCGTCCAGGTTGGCAGCAGCGGATTGGGCGTTTCGGTTGGGGTTGATGAGGGGAGGACGGCGACGACGACTTTGGTAGGTGGAACGGCCGTCGGCGAATTGCCCCTATCGAAAACAGGACCCAACGGCGTGTTGTCAAGAAGATCGGGCATGAAGAAGACGGCCGCGAAACCGACGACAACCAACAGGGATAGAAGTAAAAATAGAAAGGCGATGATATTTTTGAATGCTGTTCCGATACGGCTGCGCTTTTTTCTTGTCACGTTATTTTCTCGCTTAGGGCTGACAATGAAATAAAATACGGAATTGCATCGTCAGCTTGAAGGAGCGGCATGGAAACGACTTCGTCGTCTTATTTTATTTCCGCTCCCTATCAGGTATCAATGAACCGGGCGATGTCGGCATTTTGCCACAATTCTGCTAGCCAGGACTCAAAGGATTGTTGTAACATAGTATACCGCATATCGGCGGATAACGGCCGTTGCGGATCGCGTTCTATTAACTGCACCAGATAATAAGTTGGCGGCGCGCCGTCATGGGCAACGGTAATGACCTCGCTAACGCCGCCTGGTTCCAGGGCAAACGCCGCTTCTTCAACGGCGCCTACTAGCAGCGACCCGCGCGCAAAGAAACCCAAGTCGCCCCCATTGGCGGCGGTAATGCGGTCAAGCGAACGCTGCTCAGCCAACGCAGCGAAATCGCCGCCGTCTTGTATTTGCTGCCGTAATGATTCAGCGAGCGCTAAATCGTCTACCTGCAAGTATCGGGCCCGGACTTGTTCAACTGCGGCGGGGACGTCTTGAGTGACGGCCGTCACCATCGCTTCAGTCAACATCTCGTCAGCCAGGGCCGCCTTGAATTCATCTCGCGTCCATTGGTTTGCCGCCAACCAGGCGTCAAAATTGCCGGCTTCGCCAGAGGCCGTTTCCAGTTCGACCAGTTTGGTCTCCACTGCGTCCGGCGCAATGACAACGCCTTGCTTGTCTGCCGCCTGGGCGATGAGTTCGCGCTCAATCAATATTTCTAAGACTAATGCGCGGGCGCTGGCGCCGTTGGCGTCTGGCGTGGCGCCTATTGCCACAAGGGCGTGTTCATAGCGAGCTAATTCACGCTCATATGCAGCCAGAAAGATAGGCTGGCCGTTGACTTGGGCGGCCATTGGCTCGGCAGGCGTCGGTGTGGGAGGAACGGCGGTTGGCGGCAGCGCTGTTGGCGCGATGGTGGGCAGGGATGTGGCGGCGACGGGGGCTGTTGGGCTAGCTGCGGAGGGAGCTTTTTCTGTACAGGCAGCGCTCCACACGGCCGTTAAAAGCAATAATAAATAAACTATGCGGTGACGTATTCTCATAAATTTCGCTCGTGAAATAACTTTATGTTTGGTTGTACGTCGCCACATTATACACAAATGGCCCGATGCAAGGCAAAAGAGTGAGGGAAACGGCCGTTTACCCTTCAATCATCAAGTACCATCCGGCTACATTGCCATTAGGCTCCATGTCCCAGGAACTGGTCGTTTCAATATAATATTGCTGGCTGCCAGTATTTACATAAACCATGACATGATTGATATCCGCAAGGACAGTGGGATTATCTGCATCCATATAGATCAATCCCACTTCCCAGTTTACTGGAGCCGCCTTAAGCATACTGGCGACCAAAATAGCTGTGTCTTCGCAATCGCCGCCGCCAGCCAACAACGTTTCCAGCGGGTAGCGCGGCGTCTCTGTCATCTCATACGAATAGGTGGTTAATTGGGTGGCGATATGCCAGATTTCACGAATGAATTCGTCTGGGCTGCTGGAGGCATAATACAACTCTGGCACTACATTACGGAATGGCGATGGATCCACGAATGTGCGGAAGTCTCTGGCGTAAAAGTAGGAGCCATCGCTGGCGCTTAGTTTGACTTGATCGGTCAGGCGGGTTAATGGATTTCCGCGGGCGTCATGGCCTTGCTCAATTGCTTGCTCCAAATCGGCGAAATCAACTTCCCACCGCACAATTGTGTCATTGTATTTCCTGAAGGCGATGTGTACCTGACGCCCTTGCACCAGAATATAAGGTGGGAACTGGCCGATTGCCGACAAGTTTTCATAAGCTGTCGCCAGATTGTTGTAGTCTATCTGTAAAGCATCTTTTTCATTGCTTAACTGATAGTGCTTGGTGACCAAATCATTGTGTGTCGCTTGGAGGTTGTTGAATTGTTCGTTCAACTCATTGTAGGCGGCCAGCGTTTGGTCATGCTTTTGCTGCAAGCTGTCGTATTCGCTAACCAGTTGGAGACGAGCGTTTTCCGCTGTGCCATAATCTAGTTGTAACTGTGTGTACGCTTCATTTAACAGTTGATGGTTTTCTTCAAGGCTGATTTGTGTTTGCTTGAGAGCGTCATACTGGGTGATTAAAGTATTATATTGGGCGTTGGCTCTGTCCAAGCTGATGCGGTTGGCGGCGGTGGTGAGGAGATAAACGGCCGTAAGCGCAAAGCCAAAGAGCATCATCAAGGCCAATACCAGCCAGGGCGATCGGGATTGCCGACCAGGAGCCGCAGTTGAAACAGTCTCCCTTAGTGGGCGCGCTGCCGGAAGATCGGCGAGGGCATTGGGACGTTTTAACTTCTTCAGAAGGGCTTGCTGTTGGCTGTCAGTGGGCTGGGTCTTTCGATAAAGCGTCCAGGCTGCCTGATTATCCGGTTCGTCTTGCAGCACAACGGTCAGCAACCGTCGAGCATCATCAACCTTACCGGATTTTAACAGCGCGTTGGCGCGAGCGTAAAGGCGTGTAGAGATAGACATGTGGATTCCCCTTTTTTAACTACAAACCAGAATGTTGGCGGCAATGATGGCGGAAGATGGTTTAATCTTTCTGGTTTATGTAACGACTGACACAATAAGCGCATGGCTGATTGTTGAAAAACATTGTAGCATATTTTTAGTCGTTTTTGGGGGTTTGGGCGGGGTCAATCAGTTTTTTTTAAGATTTATCCCAGAAAATGTGATCGTCAGGGGTTCCTTGAACGTTTTTCACCGCGGAGAGCGCGGAGGTCGCGGAGATTTCCTCTTAAATTCTCCGCGTACTCTGCGGTTCAACCAACTTTTGACCATTACAATTTATCCCAGAAAATCTTTTCGCCAGGAAGGTTGGCCGGTTTGGGCTGGAGCGGGTCTTGCCCGGTTTCTTGGAAGGTAGAGATGCGGGTTTGGGCGAGGGTAACGGCCGTTTCCGCCACATCGCCGCCCCAAAAATGACACCCATTCTTCAGCGCCGCAATGGCCGCAGAGCCGCTCCCCATAAACGGATCGCACACCGTGAAACCCGGTTCAGCGCTGGCGAAAATCATCGCCTGGAACAGTTCCACCGGCTTTTGGGTGACGTAAGCGGCGCGATGAAGGCGTTTGAACCGCCACACGTCGGGGAAACTTTGATGACGTAGTTTGCGATTATTGCCATTAGTGGCAAAAATGACGTACTCATGCCGCCGCCGGAAATAGTGGCCCATGCCGATGTTGACTTTGTCCCAGGTGATGAGATTTTTAACGGCGAAATAATCGCGCATCAGCGGCCCCAAACTCAGCAGCGAATAAGAATCGAACATGATGTAAATATGGCCGGTTTCGGGATTGAGAACGCGGCGGCATTGCTCCAAAAACTGGCGGTAGTTCTCCTCGCTGTCCTGAAATTCACGAAACCATTTCCCGCCCTCCGTCCCTTTTTGCGCGTATTGGCCGACGATACGGCCGTTGCCCAACTTCAACCGCTCATTCATCCCCGAATAAGCCGGATCCGTCACAATCACATCTACACTGCCATCTGGCAGAGAACCCAAAAAAGCCAGGCAATCTGCCTGCTCCAACCGCATCGTTAACTGTTGCCTGTTACCTGTTGTCTGTTGCTTGTTATCCACTGATCGCTAAAAACTGATTACGCCATTTTCCCCAATGGCAATAGATTGGCCGTTATAGAATTGTTGGTAAACATCCGCTTCCACCACTACAACCGGCGGCGCGCTGTCATACATCTCCCGCGCCACCGCCGCCCCCAATGCCAAAATCGCATCCGTCTCCGCCAAAATAATTGCTGCCGGAGCCGTTCCCAGTCGCACTGCTTCCAGCAAAATACTGCTGGCGCTGCTCGAACCGCGCCCAATCGGCAAAACCAGCGCCTTTCCCGTGACAATCTCGCCCGAATTGGGGTGGCGGCGGTCAATAATCTCCCCCGTTTCCGGGTCTAAACCGCCCCACAAACTCAACGCTTCCGGCAAAACCAATGCCGAACCTGATGCCTGACCATCAACTAAAACATGCGCTTGAACTGTTGCCATAGAATTTATTGGGAAGATTGAGAATCAGAGGCTGAACCGGTCTCCAATCCTAAATCTCCACTCTCCCAAAGCCCTTTGTCTCGCCAAACATACCCTAACGCGCCCGACCGCACGCACTCTTCCAGGCTGCCAAAAATGACCTGCAATCCAATGTTGCCCGGCGAATAGTGCGCATATTTGCCCGAATTAGTCATCAAAACGCCCTCTTGGATGTTGACGATGGGCGTTACAACCACGCAGGTATCCACCACTAACTTGACGCCGGCGCTTTTTAGCAGCTTGCGCCAGCCAAGCCGGGCCAATTCGGCAAAGACGGAGCGTTGGGTAGAAACCACAAACTCGACATCGGGATGGGGTGGATACCGTTCCAGCAAGGGCATTAACTGCTCAAATTCATCGAGGGAGTAGTGGGGGCTGCCCAGAGCAACGACATCAATTTTGCCGTCTGGCGCTGTGCCCAATTTAGTTAGCGTGACCCGTAAATCGGCCAGCGTTACCGGAATGATTTGCTCTGGTTCTTGATGATGGAACGCATCGGTCCATGTAGTTGCCTCTGGCGTGACGCCAATGGCGTGGAATAGGGCCACTGCGCCAGATGAGGCCGCGGCCGCGCCCAGCGCTTTCAACTGGTCTTCGGTCGTTGTTGGCGGCAGCCCTTCGATGACGGGGATTTTGGAGCCGCTGCGCTCGCCGATGAGGTAGCCAAGCACGGGATACAGTACATCTTCATGCAATAAATGGCGGGGGATGTCTTCCAGGCGGTACAGCAATTGGCCGCGCCGGTTTTCTGCCAGATGCAGGCCGACGGCCGGAGCGCGGCCGGTGATAGCGGCGCAGATGTCGATGAAGTCGCCGTAGCGATTGGTACGCGCCCCCAGTACCGAGTTGGCAAAGACGATGGCGTTGCTCTCCGCCCAGGCGATTTGGGAACCGAAGGACGGCCGTTGTGTGGACTGATACGGCGCGCAGGTAAAAATCGGCTGGCAGCCCATTTGAACATAGGCTTGCATCAACTCTTGGGCATGTCGTCCCGTCTCCGCGTCGCCGCGAAAATGTTCCGGGTGCAGCAAATCTACCGCGCCGACATTGAGCGTTGTGGGCACAACCACTTTGGCGCCGCCCGCCAGCAGTTTGCGGGCAAATTCCAGGCCGGAAAAGCCATGATAAAGACAGCCGTCAATGTGAGCCGATTCGATGTCCAGCAAGCGCGGCGCGCCGTAAACCCCAGCCATCGTGACCAAAATTCGCATCGCCATTTGTGCGGCGGCGCCCAGATCGCCATCCAACATGGCCTGGTCGCGGGTTGTTAGTTCAACAGTCATAGTTAATTTGAATCGTTTAGTGAATCCAGCAGTTCTTCAGCCCAATCGTGTGTGACAGGGTCGTCGTTGCTCATTTCCAGGCATTGATTATAGTCGTGACGCGCTTCGCGCATGTGGTCTAACTCTTGGTGAATCTGTCCGCGTTCGCAGAAGAGCCAGCCGTCGTCGGGCGTTGTCCGAATGGCCTCGTCGTAATGTTCCAGCGCTTTAGGCAGGTCGTTTTTTTCTAACGCGGATTGAGCTTGCGCGTATAATTCGCCGCTGCGGGCTGTTTTTTGCATTTCAGCATCGTCGCCGGCTATGTTGCGGCAGCGCAAAAAGTCGCCCAGCGCCGCTTGATAGTCGCCCAGGCCGGTGTGGGCGTAGCCGAGAGCGCATTGCGTTTCGGGGTTCTCCGGTTCCAGGCTGGCCCAGGTTTTGAAATGGTCAACGGCCGTAAAATAATCCTCATCGTCCAACGCCCCATAGCCATAAATCATGTTGATGGCCGCTTCGGCGCGGGTTTGCCAATAGGGATCATGGCCGTTTTCTTTCAAACACACCTCAAAATCGGAAACGGCCGCTTCATCGTCATAAAACAAATAAAATTCGCCTCGTTCACAAACCAGCCAGGATGGAGCGTTGGGATGGAGCATTGCTTCATTAATAAAGTTCAACGCCTTGTCTACGTTGTCGTAATCTGCCCGTACAGTCATTTCAGCCTGGATGAGAGCGTTCATGGCAATGGCGTTTCCTTCTAAATCGGCGATTTGGTTCTCCTTCGCCAACTGGCGACATTGGTCGAATTCGTCGGCGGCGAAGGGAAGGTCATCCAAATCGCGCAGCAGCGCGCCGAATTGACAGTGGACATCGGCCCGGTCGGACGCTTGGGGGATGATCTCGTTGTAGAGTTCAAAGGAGCGCTCCAAATCGCCGGCGTTGTGGGCATCCTGAGCCATGGCAATTTGGGCGATGGTTTCTGGCGGGAGCGGCGGTTGGTCGCGGGACGGCCGTTCATCGGGCGGGGCGTCTTGCGGCTGCGGCGCATCCTGCGGAACGCTGTCGGCGATGCCATTTGGCTCTTCGCTGCCGCCCCCATCTATGAGAAGCAGCCCCAGAACGACGATGGCGACGACGGCCAAGCCGATGTAGAGAATGGGGCGTTTCCACAACGGCCGTTTTTCATCTAGCGCCAGCTCTGGTTCTGTCATTTCAGCCTCGTCGGCAATGATGGTGGGAGGAGGGGTTGGAGGAGGAGAGGGCGTTTCACTTTCGACGGCCGTTTGGGGTGCGACGGCCGTTTCTCTGGGAATCGTCTCCATTTCGGATGAGGGCGTCGGCGCGGTCGCTCTAGGAATGGTGGGCTGTTCCGTTGCGCTTTGTAATGCCTTCACCATGTCTCCAGCGCTGGCAAATCGATCTTCAGGCGTTTTCATCAAGGCCTTCAGAATCACCAACTCCAACAATTCTGGCAAGTCGGGGTTGAACTTGCTAGGCGGCGGCAGCGGATCATGAATGTGTTTGATGACAACAGCCATCGGCGTTTCCGCCTGGTAGGGCAGCCGCCCAATTGCCATCTGGTACAGAAGGACGCCCAAAGAATAAATATCGGAACGGCCGTCAATCTCCTGCCCCAACCCTTGCTCCGGCGACATATACGCCGGCGTTCCCAAAATCCCCCCCGTCTGTGTCAGATGCGACGAGCTTTCCACCATCTTCGCCAGGCCGAAATCCGTCAACAAACAGTTATCCCAACGATCCACCAGAATGTTGCCCGGTTTAATATCTCGATGAACAACCCCTTGCGCATGGGCATAATCCAACGCCCCGCCAACCTGCGTTATGATGTGGCGAATTCTCTCCAACGACAGCGGCCCATTGTTCTTGAGCCAATCAGATAACGTGCCGCCTTCAATAAAGCGCATCGCCAAATAAGTGTAGCCATCCGATTCGCCAAAATCATGTACCGGGAGGATATGTGGATGTTGTAAATTGGCGATGACTCGCGCTTCTTGTGAGAAACGGCCGACAAACTCCGGGTCGCTGGCAAAATGACGCGGCAGCACCTTGAGCGCTACATACCGATCCATGCTGGGCTGATAGGCCTTGTAAACGGCGGCCATCCCGCCTTCGCCTAAAGGAGATACGATCTGGTAAGGGCCAAGTTGTTTCCCGGTTAAATCTTCCATATTTGCTCTCCTGACAGATAGCGAGGGGTTTTATGCGCCATTGTTCACCAAATGGTTGGTAGGTGTCTACTGATTAGTATACAGAAATGCCGCAGAAGTTACAGTAAATAGATAGGAAATTTGGTTGATCGTTGGATGGCGCGCCTGAATGATTGTTTACAGGTCGCAAGTTGCAAGTGGCAAATCATCATTATCAACGGTAACTTGCCACTTGCGACCTGCCACTCGCCGCTAATCGCTTATAACCTTCCGTTTCCCCTACGCCTCGTCGCTCTGGTTTGGAACTCCACATCGGTTGTGCTAGAATTCTCGACGCTTTGGAGAATAACCCCTGGCATGCGGGCGGCTGAAAATAGCCGCTTTTTACGTATCCAGGGGTATAATTGAAAGAAGAATAAACAAAAGGGAAATTAAGAGTAACTCAAATGGGCGCATTGCCCGTATGAGCGAAGGTTCCACCCCCAACGGAGGGCCAATCATCATGGACGACGAGCGTCCTGAGTACAAAAAATACACGATGATTACGCCGTCTTCGGACGAGGGCAAGGGGCCAACCCCAACGGAGAAAAATATGGACGAAAATGAAGAGATAACCGCAAGCAAGAAATCTTCTGCGCTGATAGTTGTCGGCGCCTTGTTGGTGGTCGTTTTAATCGTAGCTGGACTTTTCTTGCCGCCCATTTCATTAGGGCAGCGTTTGGGTCTGGGAAACAGCGGGGAAACGCCGGGAACAGCAACGGCCGTAACCGAACAAGCCGCTATTCCCGGAGCCATCAACCTATCGACCAACGCAGCCAGCGTTAGTAAGCTGGAAGCCGGGGCTGCTGCCCTGGCCACGCTGCCGAGCAATGCCACCCTTCAGGGCGACGCCTACGCCATCAGTTATGAAGGCGACGCGCCAATGGGCAGCGCCGCTCTCAATATCCCCGCCACCGCCGGATCATTGGACACCCTTGACCTCTACGGTTGGGATGGCGCCGCCTGGCGTTTCCTACCCAGTCAGATCGATACCGCCGCCCAACAAATTGTTTCCAACGAAGGGCCATTGCCGCAAGCTATCGCCATGATGCAGACAACGGCCGTAGCCGCTCCTGCTATTGGCGCCGAACTATTGCCCGGTCAACAACTGCCAGTAGAGCTTCTGCCGCAGTTAACCGAAGTGACAGCCGGGACATTAACCCTGGTTGGCAACGGCGAATTATTGGGCGATCTCGTCGTTGTTCCCACGGGCGCTTACGCGCAGATGCTGCGGGCCACCAACACCGGCGCCGTCGTTGACCAGGCTTCGCTAACCGCGCTGCTTGGCGACGCCGCCGCCCAAACCAACCACATCAATACGCTGGTTGAACGCGCCGCCGCCGGCAATTACGCTGGCGTGAACCTGGATTACCAGGGCGCTGCCGCTAACCAGTCCGCCGCTTTCACCAGCTTCGTCGCCGATTTGGCCGAAGCCTTGCATGGCCAAGGACTTGACCTTGCCGTCACCCTCAGCGCTCCCCAACGCGTCAACAACAGTTGGGACACCGCCGGACAGGATTGGGCGGCGTTAGGGCAAGCGGCCGACATTATATACCTGCAAATGCCGCTCAACCCGACGGTTTACGGCGAAAATGGCGCAGCCGACCAATTGTTAAACTTCGCCATCCGCCAAATCAATCGGTACAAATTAACGCCGCTGATCAGCGCTAACGCCGTTGATAACATCGGCGAATCGTTCCGCGAATTGCCCAATACCGAAGCATTAGCCAATTTTGGCAGCTTACAATTTGTGCAAGGCGGGGCAGAAGTGGATCCGGGCACGGCCGTAGAAGTCGCCTTGTCCGGTACGGCTGGCCCGCTGGAATGGGACGGAACCAGCCTGGCCTACAAATACAGCTACGAACAATCTGGGCAGACCCATCATGTCTGGCTGGGCAATGAAGCGGCTCTGGCCCAACGCATGAGTCTGGCGCAGACATACAACTTGCGCGGCGTAGCCGTACGCGGGTTAGGCGTTATCAGCGACGGCGCTGGATACACCGCCGCTTTCAATAATTACCTGGGCGCTGGCGAGGCGTTGCAGCCAACTGGCGCCGCCATCGTTTGGACCGTGCAAGACGCCGACCAAAGCGTGCTGGCCAGCAGCAGTGGCGAAGCCCTTTCCTTTACCTGGGAAGGAGTTGAAACGCCCGGCGAATATAACATTAACGTGGAATTTGCCCTGGGCGAAAATGTCACCATGTTAGATTCGCTGACTGTGGCCGTGCCAGAGCCGGAAGAATCGGAACCGGTGGCCGAAGCCCCGGCGGAGACGGAATCGGTTGCAGAAGCGACCCCGGAAGCAACCGAGACGCCAACTTCATCGACGCCGCTTGATCCTGGCGAAGCCGACGCCGTTGTCAATACGGGCGCCAACGTGCGCGTTGGGCCGGGCTTGGGCTATGGCACCATTGCCGGCGGCGCCAATCCTGGCGATAAAGTATCGCTGATTGGTCGCAGCTCTGACTCGAATTGGCTCAATATCATCATGCCCGATGGTCAGACTGAGGGCTGGATTTTCGCCACGCTGGTGACGGTTAATGCCGGCGTAGACATTGGCGCTTTACCGGTGCCGGAAATTGTTGTTTCTGATGGCGGCGGCGATGATGGGGGCGGCAGCGCTCCGCCGCCAGTCGCTCCGCCGCCAATCTCGAACGCTGGTTTTGAATTGGGCGGTCAAGCGTTTGGCGCGCCGTTTGGCATGATGAGCTATTCCGGGATGAACTGGATCAAGCGTCAGCACAAATGGTCGCCAGGGCAAAATGGCGCTGAACTTGCCGGGATAATTACGGAAGCGCACAATGCCGGTTTCAAAATTTTAATCAGTATTCCGGGCGCCCCTTATCCCAGCGGCCTACCTGATTTTGGCGCATATACTACTTTCTTGGGGCAAGTCGCTTCACTGCCCGATCCACCAGATGCGCTGGAAATTTGGAACGAGATGAACATTGACGCGGAATGGCCTGCGGGGCAGATCGATCCGTCATCTTATGTTAACAACATGCTGGCTCCGGCCTACAACGCGATTAAAGCGGCCAACAGTAATATCATGGTGATTAGCGGCGCGCCGGCCCCGACGGGCTTCTTTGGCGGCTGCGGCAGTGGCGGTTGTGACGACGCTCCGTATGTGGCCGGGATGACGGCCGCAGGCGCGGCCAGTTACATGGATTGCGTTGGCGTTCATTATAATGAAGGCATCTTGTCCCCCAACCAAGAAAGCGGCGATCCGCGCAGCGAGCATTACACACGCTATTTCTGGGGAATGGTAAACGCTTATTGGAATGCTGTAGGCGGGGCACGGCCGTTATGCTTCACGGAACTTGGTTACTTGACTCCCGAAGGATATGGCAGCTTACCCGGTGGCTTCGCCTGGGCCGGCAACGTAACCGTGTCACAGCAAGCGCAATGGTTGGCTGAAGCGGCCAGCCTATCGGCCAGCAGCGGCAAAGTTCGCATGATGATTGTCTGGAACGTTGATTCGACGACATGGGGCAGCGACCCACAGGCGGGTTATGCCATCATCCGACCCGGCGGCGGCTGCGCCGCTTGCGAAACGCTCCGGTCTGTAATGGGACAATAAAAAGTGTAACCAGCAATCAGCATTCAGGAAGTAGACAATCGTAGTTATGCCGATTGCTAAAAATCAGGCGCATTTTGGTAAGTTATGCCAAAATGCGCCTCTTGTTTTGACCATTTTCCCCTAAAATGGCATGGAACAAATTGAGGTATGCGATTCATGAAGAAATTTGCGAATGTATTCATGCTTTTGGTGATTGTGTTAGTTCTGGCGGCTTGTGGCAGCAATAATGCTGCGCCTGAACCGGCAGCTACGGCTGTGGGCGTTCCGACACTGCCGCCAGCGCCGGCCACGGCTACGCTGCTGCCGCCGCCAGTGGTTAGTGAAACGGGCGATGGCGAGCCGTCCGCGCCTGTTCCGACCGAACCGGAGCCGGTGATTTTACCTGCCTGGTCAGCGGCTGATTTTGGCTACGGTATTCAATCCCACGCGACCATCGGCGATCCAGCTTTTACGGCGAATGCCATCAAAAATCAATTGGGCCTGGATTGGGTTAAGGTCCAGTTAGAGTGGCCGCTGGTTCAGCCGGAACCAGATGTCTACCAATGGTTTTTCTATGATGGGATTGTGGACGAAGCGAGCAAACAGGGGCTTTATTTAATGTTTAGCGTCGTTGGCGCGCCAGAATGGACGCGGGCGGCGGGCGGGCATAACGGCCCGCCGGATGATTACGGCTATTACGCGCAGTTTTTGACAGCTTTGCTGGAGCAATATCCTAACCGGATTCACGCTATCGAAGTGTGGAATGAGCAAAATTTGGATCGGGAATGGACGACGGCGAATGGGATTAACCCTGAGGATTATGTGACCTTCCTGCAAACGGCTCATGATGCAATTAAGGCGGTTGATTCGGATGTGATCGTGATTAGCGGCGCGTTAGCCCCGACGGGCGATGGCGATTGGGTGCGCTGGGCGGATGATTTTGCTTATTTGGACCGCGCATTGGCGGCGGGGATGCTGACGTATGCCGATTGTGTGGGCGTGCATCATAATGGGTATAACATTGGGCCGGATGTGGCTTTTGACCAGACTGGCGCGGTGGCCGAAGCGGGCACGGCCGTTTTCCGTGGCCCCTTCGACAATATCCATCATAGTTGGAGCTTCAAAACGACGTTAGATACCTACGCCGCCAAAATCCAGGCGATTGATCCCCATAAAAAGCTTTGCGTAACCGAATTTGGATGGGCCACCAGCGAAGGATACGATCAATATCCGCCTGGTTTTGAATTTGCTCAGGACAACACGTTGGAGGAACAGGCGCAGTTTATTGTGCAGGCTTACCAGCAGATGCGCGAATCGGGCGATGTGTGGCTGGCCTTCCTCTTTAACTTTGACTTTGGCAATAAGGGCAACGGCCCAACCGACGACCCGGTTCCGTACAGCATTGTGGATACGCAGGGGATTCCGCGCCCGGCCTTTGGCGAAATTGCGGCGATGGAGAAGACGCGCTAACGATGCGACGACTGCTTGTTTTGCTTATAGGGATAATGTTGTTGGCGGCGTGCGATCCTGCCCCGCCGCCAACGCCAGCTCCCGCGCCTACGCCGACTTTGCCGACCGCTCTGATGGGCGACGAGCCAGTCGAGCCGCTTTTTGCCTCGCCGGACTATGGCGTGCAGGCATTTTTATGGTGGAAACCGGACATCGCCATGCGCGACCTGAATTTGACGGCCAAGATGGGTTTTGGCTGGGTGAAACAAGAGATTCCCTGGCGCGAAATTGAAGGCATTGAAAAAGGGAAGCGTGATTGGTACCGCCCGGATCTGATCGTAGGGCTGGCCGAAGACGCCGGACTGAATCTGGTTGCCCGTTTGGACAGGCAGCCTTTCTGGACGCAGGCTGACCAATCGGTCTACCATGACAATATCCCTCCAGAAAATTTACAGGATTTTGGCGATTTCTGCGGGGCGTTGGCCGAACGATATCGGGGACGCATTGCCGCTTACCAAATATGGAATGAGCCGAATCTGAGCCGTGAATGGGGCGGACAGCAGCCTGATCCGGCGGCGTACACGGCGTTGCTTCAAGTTTGCTATGAAGCGATTAAGGCGGCCGATCCCGATGCGATTGTGATTTCGGCCGGTTTGGCGCCGACGGGCACGGATGACGCGACGGCGATGCCGGACACGCGCTTTTTGCAGGGGATGTACGACGCCGGGGCGGCGGCTTACTTTGATGTGTTAGGAGCCAACGCGCCGGGGTATAAAGCGCCGCCGGAGTTAGACCCGGCCGAGGCGGCGGCGAATCCTGAGTATGGCGGGGGACGGTGGTTTGCTTTCCGGCATGTTGAGGATTTGCGGGCGATTATGGTGGCGAATGGAGACGGCCGTAAACAAGTCGCCATCCTGGAAATGGGGTGGACGTTAGACGAAGTGAACCCCGATTATGCCTGGTTTGCCGTTGACGAGCAGACACAGGCCGAGTATTTGGTGCGGGCTTACGAGTACGCCGCTGAGCATTGGCAGCCCTGGATTGGCCTGATGACTACAATTTATATCGCTGAATTTCATTGGACCTCGGCCGATGAACAATGGTGGTGGGCGATTGTTTTACCCGATGGCACGCCTCGACCAGCCTATAACGCGCTGCGGGAGATGGAAAAGAGATGAAAAGGTGCAGGGGAGAAGAGGTGAACAGGCTACTTGCTACTTGCCACTTGCACACTTGCACACTTGCCACTTGCACACTTGCACACGTGCACACTTGCACACTTGCACACGTGAATAAATGACTTTCTGGATTCTTGTTCTTTCTTATTGGATACATTTGCTGGCGACGGTAATCTGGCTGGGCGGACTGGCTTTGATGGCGTTGGTTGTTTGGCCTGCTTTGCGCCGGGAGATGTTGACAGATGAACAGTGGTTGGCTTTACAGCGGCGATTTTTCCCCTGGGCCAACGGCAGTTTGATTTTTTTGCTCATCACGGGCTTTGTGCAGATGACGAATGATCCCAATTATGACGGATTCTTGGTTTTGGATAGTCTGTGGGCCTGGGCGATTCTGGTTAAACATCTGGCGTTTGGGGGAATGGCTGTCATTGGGGTGTACATGCAGTGGTCGCTATATCCGGCGATGGGACGCGCGCGTTTGTTGGCGAGTAAACGGCCGTCTATAGCCAAAACAGAACGCCAAAAATTAACCCAGCGAGAGAAAAATTTGCTGCGTTTGAATCTATTGTGTGCGGGGGCTGTTTTATTTTTTACGGCGGTGGCGACGGCCGTTTAACCGCATTTACGTTTATTTCTTCGTTTCAGCGCGCCTTTTCCCCATAATCACATCCGCATAAAAAACAGATCAGGTAGTTAGCCGCTGCATAGCATTGGTCGCTGCTGGGCTGTGGCTGGCGCAGGGCGGGTCTTGTGACCTTTCTCAGTTAAGGGAGTCAAGCGTAGGCAGAAAGAAAACGTAAGTATTGTTGTAAGGTGCTGGTACTACACTCCTATTAAGTGCAGTCGAGAAGGTATGTATAACCCATTTTTAAGCAATTATCGGTATATCGGAGTAAGTAATGATACAGTCACCCACCGCAGTCAAACCACTCATCACCCAGCCGGAGAAAGGGGAGACGCCGCCTATGAATTACACGCTCATTCACCAAGCGCAGCCACGCACAATGGATAAGGCGATGAAAGCCATTTTGGACTACCTCTTGGTTATCCCAGGCTTGTTATTGATTTCACCGTTACTGCTCATTATCGCCGTATTAGTGAAGTTAGATTCGCCTGGCCCGATTATTTACCGGCGCAAGGTTTTGGGTTTAAACGGCCGTGTCTTTGACGCCTATAAATTCCGCACCATGCACATAGACGGCGAAGAAATTCTGGCTAAATATCCCAAACTGAAGGCTGAACTGGACAGGAATTACAAGCTGAAATGCGACCCCCGCGTTACGCGCATCGGTCATCTCTTACGCAAATTTAGCCTGGATGAACTGCCCCAATTATTCAACATTTTGCAACAAGATATGTCCCTGGTAGGCCCGCGCATCATTACCCCCGACGAGATTACGAAATATGGTCAATGGGGCAGCACATTAGTCGGCGCTATGCCCGGGTTAACCGGATTGTGGCAAGTAAGCGGCCGTTCTGACACCACTTACGACGAACGCGTCCGCCTCGATATGGAATACATCCACAACTGGTCGATTGGTTTAGACGTTCGTATTATTTTTCAGACTATTCCCGCGGTTCTCAAGGGAGACGGCGCTTACTAAGTAGAAAACCTCCCTCATGCCGAAAAGCCCTTATGAGAAATCATAGGGGCTTTTTCTTTTTGGGGCGGCCGCGAAATATGCTACACTGACCTTGTAATTTCTAGTGAGGTATAGCAATGAGCGAAGAAGCGCGAAATCAGATTCTACAAATGGTGCAGGATGGCGTCGTCACGGCTGAGCAGGCTCAGGAACTGCTGCAAGCGTTGCAATCCCCTTCCGACACGCCGCAGGACGAACCCTCCCCCGTTTTAACCGGCGATGTTATCCAGCCTGAACCGGCGCCAGACATGGATAGATTTCGCCGATTTTGGCAATATCCGTTTTTCATAGCCTTGTTTGCATTACTTCTAACAGGTCTGGGCCTGCGAGCGCTTTACCAATCATCTGAGGGAGCTATTACACTTTGGTTTGTCTGTGTGCTAAGTGTTTTCATTCTTTTGTTCGCCCTGACCTCTCTGGCTTTTATGAGCCGCCGTTCGGCCTGGCTGCATGTACGGATGAAGGAAAAGAAAGGCCGCAAGATAGCCATCAGCCTGCCGCTGCCGATGGGTTTGGCCCGATGGGTAATGAACATCGCCAGAGGATTTGTTCCTAATAAAGAGCAGGCTAACCTGGATGTGGCTTCGGAGTTTTTGCAGGCGGCGCAGGATGATTTGAGAAGCCCTGGCGCCGAGCCGCTGATGATCAATGTGGACGATGAGGATGGCGACCAGGTACAGGTGTTTATTGGCTGATGGCAACGCTAACAATTGACGGCAGTCAGGGGGAAGGCGGGGGGCAGATTTTACGAACCAGTTTAAGCTTGTCAGCGTTGACGGGACGGCCGTTTCGCCTAAACAATATCCGCGCTAACCGTTCCAAACCAGGGCTAAGACCGCAGCATCTGACGGCCGTGCGCGCCGCCGCCGCCATTTGTAACGCTGCGTTGCGGGGAGCCGACCTCAATTCCACATCTCTCGAATTCCATCCCCAAAGCCGTCCGCGCGGCGGCGAATACTATTTTGACGTGGCTGATGCGGCCAAAGGCAGCTCGGCTGGGTCGGTAACGCTGCTTTTTCAAGCCATTTTGTGGCCGCTCCTCTTTGCCGATGGGTCTTCGCAAGTAACGCTGCGCGGCGGGACGCACGTGCCATTCAGCCCGCCGTATCATTACACAGCCGAAGTTTTTCAACCCGCTCTGGCTCGTTTAGGGGCCGATTTTAGGCTGATTTTGCGTGAATGGGGTTGGAATCCATCTGGGGGCGGGATGGTTACGGCCGTCATTCAACCCATTACTGCGCTAAAAGCAGCCGTTTTCGAGCCGATTGCCGCCAGCCAGATTGGAGGCATCGCCGCCGTCACCAATTTACCGGCGCACATCCCGCAGCGGATGGCCCGACGGGCAGCCAATTTGCTGGAACAGGCCGGTTATGCGCCAGCCATCCACCCATTGCGCGAACGGGGACGCGGGCCGGGGGCGGGGATTTGTTTATGGCGCCCGCAAGCTGGGTTTTCCAGCCTGGGACGTAAAGGATTACCGGCGGACAAAGTGGCGGAAACGGCCGTTGCCGACCTGCTTGCTTTCGAGGACAATAAGGCGGCTGTGGACAAGTATTTGGCCGACCAACTGCTGCTGCCCCTGGCGCTGGCAAACGGCCGTTCCGCATATACAACCAACGAATTAACACAACACACGCTCACCAACGCGCAGCTTTTGCGCCAATGGCTCGGCGTGACTATAACGATTGATGGGAATTTAAAAGAGCAATCACGAATTATTATTGAGGGGATTGGATTTAGCGGGGATTAGGAGATTGGGGGATTTTTTATTTTTTCCCAATACTCAAATCTTCTCACTAGAATCATGGCAAAACGCTTTACGAAATATGTTGAACTTACAGGGAAAATCATTGCTGCATGTTATGAAGTTCATAATGTTCTTGGCCCTGGACTCCAAGAGCGATTCTATCGAGATGCTCTTTTGCATGAATTACAGCTTCGTGGAATGAGTGTCGCGCGGGAACAAGAGTTCCCAGTAGAATACAAAGGGAAATTACTGGGAAAGCACCGTGCAGATTTGATAGTTGAAGAAAAGATCTTGATAGAATTGAAAGCTCATGAAGGAAAATTGCTCAACGTTCATAAAGCGCAGACCATTTCTGAAAGACAGGTTAGCCGCCTTCCAGTTGCTTTGTTGGTCAACTTTGGCGGCTCAAGCGTGGAAATCCGTCGTTTCGAATCCAGCGACCAATCTACCAAATCAGGGAAATCCCCAAATCCTTAAATCCCCGCTAAAATCATCCTATGTTTGAACTCATCTTCTTTGGCACTTCTTCTTCCGCTCCCTCTGCGCATCGGGGCTTGTCTTCCCATATGATTTTGCACCGCCAATACCGTTTCTTACTCGATTGTGGGGAAGGGACGCAGCGGCAAATTCTACAAAGCGGTCTGGGTTTTAAGCGCTTAGACAAAATTTTGCTAACGCACGGCCATCTCGACCACATTCTGGGCTTGGGCGGATTGGTTTCCACCTTGAGCCGGTGGGAAAGTTTGGATCGACTGGATATTTATGGCGGCCGTTCCGCATTATCGCGCGTTGCCAATCTGTTGTTTAAGGTGGTTTTTCCCGGCCCGCAGCCGCCGGTTGATATCAATCTGGTGGCGTTAGAACCCGGCGTCATCATGGAAGATGACAAGTTTACGCTGTCTGCTTTCCCGGTAAGCCATCGCGGATCGGGTAATTTTGGCTTTCTTTTTCAGGAGAAGGCGCGACGGCCGTTTCTGGCCGAAAAAGCGGATGCATTGGGCGTGCCGTTCGGGCCGGAACGACGTTTGTTGGTGCAAGGGGAGGCAGTGACGTTGGCAGACGGCCGTACCATCCAACCAGATGAGGTCTTAGGCGAAACCATTCCCGGCGTAAAATACGTCCACATTGGCGACATCGGCCGGATTGACGACGACATCCGCGCTTTGTGCCAAGACGCCGACACACTGGTCATCGAATCCACCTACATCGAAGAAGAGGCGGAGATGGCCCACCAATTCGGGCACATGACCGCCGCCGCCGCCGCCCGGTTGGCCCGCGATGCCAACGTCAAGACGCTCATCCTCACCCATTTATCGCGCCGTTACTACGAGCGCGACGTGCGCCGCGAAGCGCAGGCCATTTTCCCCCACACTTTCGTCGCCCGCGACTTCGACCATTTCCAAATCACCCGCGAAGGCGCGGCGCGTTTAAAGAAAGAAGGTTGAAATATGGAACATCAAGCCGAACTTGTTATTTGTGGCGCGGGCATTGCCGGGATCGCGGCGGCGTATCATCTGACGGTAAAACAAGGTGTTCGAAATGTGGTTTTGGTGGATGATCGGGAGCCGCTAACGCTAACCAGCGATAAATCCAGCGAATGTTACCGTAATTGGTGGCCGGGGCCGGGCGATACGATGGCTCGGTTTATGAATCGCAGTATTGATTTGCTGGAGGAATTGGCTGATGAAAGCGGTAATTACTTCAGCCTGAACCGGCGCGGCTATATGTTTTTAACGGCCGTTCCCAACCGCGCCCAAACCATGCGACAAACGGCCGTAGAAATCTCCCAATTGGGCGCTGG
>JANTGY010000026.1 GCA_024762695.1 Anaerolineae bacterium | reverse complement strand
AGGCGCAAAGGACGCAGAGTTTCAGAAGTTACCAGAGAAAAATCTCCGCGTTCTCCGCGTCTTTGCGGTGAAATTATCCTTTTTTCGGAAGACTCAACATTATTGATTCAACCTGTAAATTTTGAGGGTGGGGCCAGGTCGTTCGCGCTGCCACAGACTAATAGCCGGGCCATAAATCTCATCAAAAATGAAATCCGGTTCCGTCCCATCGTCGGTAGGTTGAATGAGGTAAACCAGTTCCAATTCCCGGTCTAATGAGGCATAAAACGCATTGCGGGCTGTGTTGCGCTCCTGTTTCACCAGTGGAATGTTATAAATAAAACTGGTGGCAATCAAATAATCAAATCCTTGTTCACGATACCAATCAATCGAATGCTCGGCTAAACCAGAACCGCCAATGATGGCGACATCATACGCTTTCTGTGAGTTGGGCATCGCCTTATCCGCCGTAGACAATGGCGGCACATGCGTTTCCCAATCTACCGCCAGTTTTGCCCCTTCGGAGATGTTGGCTTCAATCCAGCCCAGCGCTTCGGTGCGCGTATCTTGCTGCGTCAGCAAGTGGTTATGACGTAGACTGGCAACGACAGGCTGCGCCAATGTCGTCACCAACAACGCAACCAATATCCATCCCCATCTTCGCCCCGGTCTTTGATCTGCCAACCTGTCAACGATTACATAAATCATCTCGGCGGCAAAGAAGGCCAAAAAGGGGAAAAGCGGCAAACTGTAACGGGCAAAATAATGATAGGTAGACCCCATAAGCAGGTAGTAAAGCAGGGGAAAAATAAGCAGCAGCACGCTCTGGCGATCTTTGTGGGCGACGGCCATAAAGACTCGTCGTCCTATCCCCACAAGGCTCAAGGCTAAGGGAACGAGTCCAAAGCCATATAACAATGTTTTGCCGTAAAACAACCAACCCGGCAAAACGTCTACTTGCCATCGATCAAAGCCGCCAGACTGACCGGAGCCGTATTGGCCGCTCGCTTCTTGCAGATAAAGCGTGGGGTTGATTAGAATTTGCGGCGCGCCGAGGGCAAAACCAATAAAAAACAAGAATCCGGCCCAGATGGCGATGCGGCTAATCAGTTTAAGGGCCTTGTCGGGACGCTGCTGTCGGTTGACGCATACGCTGGCCCACCAAATAATGGCGATGATGGGCAGGGCTGTCCATTTGGAAGCGAAGGCGTAACCGGCGGCCAAGCTGGCCAGGTAGAGGTAACGGGGACTGTTCTGACGCACGGCGGCGGCGGCGACCAGGGCGGCAAGGGCCACGAAGAAGGTTGTGGCGATATCGGGAACGGCATAGTGGGAGTCGCGCATGTGTAGAAAGCTGACTGCCAAAATGGCGGCGGCCATTAAACCAACAATCCAATTGGTCGTCGCTTTGGCCCATTTGTACAGGATGAAGACGGTTAAGCTGCCGAATACGGCCGTTGTCACCCGCGCCAGTAAATAAAAATTAGTCGGATCGCTGTGATAGGCCGCTTCATACAATTCTGTCGAAGAGAAAAGCCCCAAAGCCTTCCCAAGGAAATAATAAATTGTATATTCTCCAAACAGGATGTTGGAGTATCCAGTTGGCGCGTAAGGCGTATTGTGGATGATGCCCGCCCCTAGTTTCAAGGCGGTGGCGATATAAAAGTGTTCATCAAAATGATAAATGTAGGGTAGCCCAAACCGAATGCCCCACAAACGCAGCCCCAAGGCAATTAACAAAATGAACGCTAATATCCAACCCCGCCAGCGCATCGCTTTTTTATCTTGCTGCACAAGATTATCCATAACCTACATTATCCAGCGCCAATCAACAGTCGGCAATCATTTCGGCGTATAACGGTAAACGCGCATTGTGAATCGCTCTAATGGCGTATGCACATCATAAACGCCGGTCAGTTCGCTGTTAGCTTGAATCCACTTCATCGTTTTGGGATTGATCCAGCCATTATCAACAAACCAAGCCTGTCGCCTATCTTGAACGATGGACTCTGGTTCCACATCGCCCATAAAGTGGACATCCTCATCTAAATAGTAACGGCCCAATTCGGGCTGCGATGAAAAAATGAGCGCATCGTCTGATTTGTTTGCTGCGACATGGGCATAAGCCCCTTTCCAATCCGCTCGACCGCCGTTCTGGTATTTGAAGTACAACGTGTCTTGAGCCAAATATCCGGCAAAAAATAGCAATGCGACGCCCCAAATGATGATAACGCGCTTCTTTCCAACCTCCTGGAACAATACGCCAATCCCCATCGCGCCTAGAATAATCCAACTGGAGAGCGATATAAAAATATAGCGGTCGAGGCTGTAGGTAAATGTGGAGAGTAAGAGGATGCCAACAAAAGGAACCAGCGCGCCAAGAAGAAGGAATACGCCTATCCGATTTTTCTTGACCGTCCAATAAACGCCGGTAAAAAATCCCAGAAAAAGTAAAGGAACGCCTATATTCTCAATGATGGAAGACAAAACCCAAAATGGACTGGGGCCAGGGTTGCCAACAAACAGTGAAAACAAGACTTGGATGCTGGAAACGCGCGCGCTGGCCGAATAGTCGGCAAATTGATCGGTTGACACGACTTGGGTTCCGTAAGCTGAATTTAGAATCTCGCGCAAACCAATGATGGCGAGCGGCACAATTAGGGGGGCGAAGTTTTTCAGGCGCAATCCGGCGGGTTTTTTTAAAGGTAATATCTTAATTGCGATTACGTAGCTTATGATTACGGGTATGAAGAATAAAGCGGTTAAGCGTTCCCGGATGGCGAAGGTTAAGAAGAATGCGCTGAGCCAGATGTAGGCTGAGCGATCTTTTTCGAGGCCCATGAAGAAAAACAGCAAGGCTAAGGTGTATAGAAGAAGGAGGACGGTATAGAAACGGCCGTTTTGCGACCAAAATAGATGCCAGGGCGATAACGCCAAAAACAAACTGGACAGCAGCGCCACTTGTTTCCCCAGCAGGCTCTTGATGGGGAAGTATAAAATCGGGACAGAAAGAACGCCCACGATGGCCGGCGCAATTCTGGCGCTCCATTCATCGACGCCGCTCCAGGCAAATACGCCGCCCAGCAACAGTTCGCTTATTGAAGGCCAGGCACGCAAGTTTTCAAAGACAACTTTTGCCCGATTGACGGTGTAAACTTCATCAATCCAAAAGCTCCATTCACCCAACCTGTAGAGACGCAGCGCGGCAGCGAGCAGGGTTATGGCAGCCAAAAGCCAATAGTGAAGCGTTGGAAGTTGTTTTACGGCCGTTGCGACGGCGCTGATTCGCTTGTTCATTGAGACTCTCATTTCGTTTTTGAGCTTTCCCACTCTCGCTTAATCAAGAATAACACGATAAAGCATCCATTTACGAGGCTGCTCGCTTTGGGCTGCACGAACCAGCCATTCTGGACTTTCCTCAACGTCGCGCAGTTGAAGAAACTGCCTCCTCCTTGATTTTTCAATACTACCATAATACAGGTAAGTAGGCTGTTCAGGCAGCGCCGTGAGTTCGTCGCGTAATGTGTCCAGGTCGGCAGCATCGGGAAAGTTTACAAAAGAACAATCGGTATAGAAGGGTAGATGCGGTTTGCGGGCGACGAGGGTGCAAGGTTGTTCAATCGTACCGTTCAAAACCAGTATAGCCTCACTTAATTCGCTGTCCTGCACATGGATACGGAGATGAGCGGTATTGAAGGTGTAGACGAGTCCGGCTAACAAGATGGCTAAGCCGACAAATAGCGTGGCGGGATACGGCCGTTGCCGCCGCAGCCAGGGCCAAAGAATGCCAATAAAATAACCGCAAAATGCGCCCAGAAAAGGAATAAGGAACAAGAAATAGCGCGTCTCATACGCTTTAAGATTAATCAAAAGCAATTGTGCCAGCACAGCGCTCAGCATGAAAACGATAAAACGACGATTATCGGCAGCCAATCGGTAATACAAACCAGGCAAAGCCAGCAGGCCGATCGGGATCAAGACAAGTTCATTTGACGCAACAATACGCTTGGCATTGCGAAGGCCGTCTAAGAAATAGGTTTTGGCAATATGGACGGGATCATAAGCGATTACTTCAAACAAACTATCAAACTGCTCCCCAACGAATTGCATGCTCTCGCCGGCAACCCGGTCTTCGGTTGGGGAGAAATAAGTTAAAGCTAGAATTGTACTGGTTCCAGCAGGCCAAACAGGCGAGGCTGTTATCCGCGCTACCATAAACCAGGTTAAAACAACCATACCAAACGGAATCGCAAGCCACAAAAAACGTTTGGCGCGCGCGCGCCACGGCGAAGAAGGAGCCAGCGCCCAAGGGGCCGCCAACAAAACTAGATGCGTAATTCCATTGGTTCGGGTCAATAAAACAAATCCAAGAAGAACTCCTGACAAAACCAACCAAATTACTCGTTCAGAACGGCTTGCCATCAGCGTTGTCAGGAAAGCCAACATAAACAAAGCCAGGAAAAACACATCAGAGGTTGCAAATGAAGCAAAAGTCAAGAAGACCGGCGACAAAATGAAGGCGAGCAGCGCGCCTCGCGCCATTGCCGTTCCGCCAATCAGCTTAAAAAGACTATAGGAGGCAATAATGGCTATCAAGCCCAAAATCCCAGAAATTAAACGCCCGGTAATAAACCAATCGTCTGCGATTGGTTGGACAAGGGACAGGACGGCAGGATAGAGCGGCGGATGAAAGTCTACAGCCAATGCTTCCCTGTTCGTTATGCGCTGCGCTTCTTTGATGAAACTGCTGAGAAAGTCGGTTTCGGTCTCGTAGGTGAAGAAATCCCGGTTCCACGATAAGATGGCTATTATGAGTGTGGCGGCAACGATGAGGAGCAGGTCGATTCGGTTTATGCGCTTGGCAGACTCAGTCACAGGCATCGTTCACCTCGTATTGTTTTTTGATGCGGGTTACGGCCGTTTGCACCGCAAAACCCAACAAAATCACAAACCCCAACTCCGTAACCAATGTCCAAAGATGCCTTATGCTCAACCAGCCGTCAGAACGATGCAGGCCATAAAACAGTTTGAAAGGCGGTTCAAAACGCTGCGCCGTAAACGGCCAGAACAACATCACGCCGCGCCCGACAGTAAAGTAATCCATCAACACATGCAATTCATAGCTAATCAGCGTAAATAAAAACCAAAACCAGAACCCTTTCTGCCGCCAAAGCCTTGCCAGGGCGCCAACGCCCAATGCGACGCCTAAACCGGTAAAAATGCTGTTTGCAAACGTATTGTGAAACTGATCAAACGCGCCGGGAAAGAAAAATCCAGGAACAAAATCTAAATCTGGCAGCAGCGATAATCCAGACGCAATAATCGCTAATCGGGGCCAGGAACCAATGCGTGACTGCTTGATGGGGCGCGTTTGAGCCATGTAAAGGCGATAAAGCGCATATCCCACTGCGGCATGAGCAATTGGCGAAGGCATCAAGATTACATTTACGGGTTCTGTACCAGAGG
This sequence comes from Anaerolineae bacterium, assembly GCA_024762695.1. Classification (GTDB taxonomy): domain Bacteria; phylum Chloroflexota; class Anaerolineae; order Promineifilales; family Promineifilaceae; genus JACKCC01. Next base: position 15,800 of record JANTGY010000026.1, on the reverse strand, counting down.
TAAGTATACAAAATCAGTGAAGTCTGGCAGAAGAATGGCATGAATGACCCAATCATCTACGCCGACGGGTTTATTAAAAGCGAAATTACCGCCGCCACTGATAAATTGAGAACTCAACCACGTTCCAGTTTTTGGATCGTACACGCGAGTCAGAATATTGCCCGAAACCCCGCTTAGATCAAGGATTATGCTATTATCGTTGCCAACGTAAGCGACGTACTCTTTTCCCGGAACAGCCGCTAGCACAACACTGCTGCCAGAGACAACTAACTCATCATGGGGAACTAATTGTCCAAAGTTGGAAATATATTGTCGGAAAAATCGATCTCTGTATCCCAAGTCGGGCGCAGCTTTGAAATCGCTGGCATATGTTTCTGTGAGATATCCGCCGTTCTCGTTACCCGAGACGTAAACGGCCGTTCCCCCCACTAACCCTACTTCCCAAGCTGCCTGGCGAATTTTGTCGCGATCGAAATCGCCCCAAATTCCATCCTCACGCCAGCGGTCTGTATATGCTGTTGGAACACTTCGACTTTGCCAATCACTAACTACCGTGCTATGGCTGGGCAAACTAGACGCACCATCACTATAATACGTAGCGTTGACAGGGAATTTGCCCCCGCTGCCGCTGCTTGTCCGGCTTGAAACTGGATGCTGCCAAGCATCATTAGCAATAAACCAATCTGCAAAGGCATCTATCCAATTATCTCTGCGCGTTTCACCAATATCAATCCCCGTATCCCACATCATAATTGGGTAAGCAGAAAAGCGGGCTATTGCATAACGAAATAAACGCTCCTCTTCTAGTGAACCCGCAGTAATGCCATATAGGTCTGGAGATTCATTATCGTCTGAATAAAACATGATATAAAATCCCATCCCTTGGTCACGGAGTGCATCGTAATGGCTATTCAGACGATCCCACATAGGAATGTTAAATATATCGCCTTCCTCACCTTTAATGTATGGCACTGCATCTTGTTCATGGTTGAAGTAAACCAACGTTGTACCAATAATTAGCGCTCCAGCCGTATTTTTTGACCACATAATAAAATCATCAATGCCATCTACTGTGTTTGTGCTCTTGAACCATTGTCTTGTTGGTACCATAATGGGCGCTACATATTGACCACTATCCTCAAGCTGCCAGCGATTACCATTCCCTACCAGGCGACCTGAAAGATTGGACTGTATACAATTAAGGGAACCGGTCTTATTGTTCAGATCAGAGTCTGAAGAGAGCGTGACGAAAGTCCACGCGCCTAATTCATCAGGCATAAAGAATATTTTCCAGATGTTATTACCCGCATAAAATCCCAATTGGGTAATAGTACGCCCCGAGGACGTATGGGTAAATTCACCCACAAAATCCAGATCAAAAGGATTTCCACTCCATGATGAATTTGTATAAGCTACTTCAAAGCGTTCCCATTTACCAATCTCTGTATTGTTTATAATGGCAGGCTGTAATTCCTCGACCTTTGCAGTGAAATCTTTGGGAGCAGCAACGGCTGAAGCAACTTCAATGTGTAATTCTTTTGCATCGGCGACGCACGTCAGACTAAAAAACAGAGCCAGAATAATCCCCGCCCCTCGCATAATATATATCATCAATTGCTGCGCCATTACGATCTTCTCCTTGCCTAATAAAATGTCTTAAAGGTTACGTCCCAGTTAAGCAAATCCCGGGAAGCTGCTTAGGTGAAAACGGGAAAGTCATTTGAATTAGGAAACCGATGGTTCTCCTGTTTCCCTGAGTAAACCACAACGAATTAGTGTGTTTTTTATCAAAATACTTGTTGTGGTTTACCTAAAAATTAAAAATGGTAGGTGACGTGGGATTTACTTACAAGGAGAACGGGAGCAATTTTCACTGCTTCGAGTTTAATTAATTTCCCGTTCTCCACTTTAAGATGGGTTCTTCCGTAAAGCGTATACAACGCCCCCTAACACACCGTGAAGTGCAAAAATACCATACGCTAACCAAGAAAAAGCTAACGCCTCAGGCCTCGTCACAGTAAAAAAACCAAAAAAGAAAACAAACACATTTTCACGGATACCAATCGCATTAATTGAAATAGGTATCACCATAATGACTAACGCCAGGGGAATGATTAGGAAAAAATTAGGCAACGCTATTGTAAAACCCAGCGATTTAGCAATCAAATAATAATATATAACCACATTTGTTTGCAAAACCAACGATAATCCCAAAGCTTTTGCCAGCGCATCTTTACGCCCCTGAAACGCCATAAACGCATCGAGCATTTTGCTCACAAAGCTTTCTACCTTCTCTGAAAAAGGGAATTGTACCCGGGAGATGAGAGTTGCTATTTTGGGGGAAGGCATAAAAATTAACCAGGTGACAAACAATAAACCGATGGCGCCTGGCAGTACCATCAAGTGAAGCATAGGCATTTGAGATGTGATTTCCGTCGAGAAAAGCAATGCCCCCACAGCGAAGATCATCAGGGACAGCATACCGATAAAGCGATCTACAAAAATCACGGCAAACGCGCCTGCTTTGCTAGCGCCTCCTTGCCAAGAGGCATATCCACGAAATGCATCCCCTCCGATTGTTGACGGTAAAAAGTTTTTGAAGAAAATACCGACCATGGATGCCTCTATCAAGTAAGGCAAAGTAGCGTCCACATTCTGGACGCGCAAAAGGGTTTGCCATCGGGCAGCGCTAATAAAGTAGCCAATAAAGTGTAAACTAAAAGCTATCGCCAGCAGATAGAGGTTAGCTGAACGCCCAGCTAAGTAGATATCTTGCAAATTTGTGTCCCGAACAACCCACAAGATAAGGGCAATGGAGATGAAAATTTTGATTGCTGTGTTGATCCATTGTTTTCTACCATTCGCTCTTTTGGCGGCTGTCTGTCTAATGACCGGGGGGATTTCTTGATCTGTCTTTTCTCTTCCCATTAGATTCTGTCTCTTCATAAACAGGTCTTCTTATAGGGGAACCCTTAATCACTGCTTTCTATGCTTGATAATAGTGGCCGGCACGCCGCCAACAATAGCAAATGGCGGTACATCTTTTGTAACTACAGCTCCGGTAGCAACAATGGCATCATGACCAATCGTTATGCCATCCAGAATTGTACACCTTGCGCCCAGCCAAACATTCTCTTCGATGTTGACGCCGCCTTGCGGGTCATGACCTTGTGCGCTGATAGGAATGTCTGTCCGATCAATATGGTAACTAGTACCCCCGATATAGTTGTATGGGCCGATCAAGGCGTTATTGCCAATGACGATGCGGTTGCCCGCAACCGCATATATGCTGCTGTTTGCCCCAACGCCAATGCCATTACCGAGATTAATGCTGCCCTCTTTGCAAACGAGTAATGTATTTTGACTTAAAATCACCTCGTCGCCAATGTTGATCTTGCTGTCTGCATCGCCACGGACTTCTAGGACACAGCCATCGGAAATGATTACAGAATTACCAAGTGATATTTTTGTGGGCTGGCGCAGCGTAATTCGGCTACCAAAGATAACAGGGCCTTTTGATTTAGCGAATAAGGATTTATATAATTGTTGACGAAACCAAAGTCCTGGCGCCCCAGGCATGTTGCCAAACAAACCGGTAACAAGTTCGTATTTGATTGTAAATGCCAAACTTGATGATCCAACGACAAGTTGTTGGTAACGACGATATCCAGATTGGGATTCGTTAGTGATTTCTGCGGCTAGTTTTTTAACACTCATGGTTTACAGGTTGCTTGATGCATTTATGGTATCAAGAATATTGCGTTTTACCGCGGCGGTCGAGAAATGTTTGCGCCCATATTTCAACGAGAACGGCCGTCCATAGCCGCATGGCCTGCTCGGAACTATATGCCTTGCTACTAGGGCGTTGTCGAATTCGTTTAATATCGGCTAGATTGAACAACCCACGTGTTTGGATTTGCTCTGGTGCAAGGTATTGGTTAGCCAGTTTGTCTATCACTTGACTTAGTTCCAAATCATATTGCATAGCTTGCGGGAATTTGGGCCGATTTAAGATTGCCAACGGTAACAACGGCCGTACTGCCTCTCGGAAAATATACTTCTCCCTCCACCCCCGTATCTTGTAGCAATCGGGAATCTGGAAGGCTTGTTGGATCAACTCGGTATCGGTAAATGGCGAGCGATATTTGAGGTTATGCGCCATGTGGGTGCGATCTACCTTGGGCAACCATTTAGTGACCCCGTTTTGCATCCCGCTGCTAAGGACATAGTTGAGCAATTCTGTGCGCTGGGTCGGTAATGGCGACGCTGTAGGGAATATGGATGCGCCGATAATGCTCGGCGGCAGCGCATCTGCGCCGCGGAAGTACGCTTGATGCAGCATCTTACCCAGCATACTGACCGGTGGGGAGCTAGTTTGTGTGTAGTTATAGAACTCCGCCAACGGCGTCTTGAGAAATGGCAGCCTTTGGATCAGGCGAATAATTTTATGCCGGGGCATTCCGCCATAAAGTCCATCGCCTGCATGTCCGGCTAGAACCACAGCCACATATTGGGCGGCATATTGGGCAGTTGCGTAGTTCAAAATCGTCTCGCTACGCGCTATAGGGTCTTCAAGATGCCACACAATTTGGGGCAACAAAGATGGAATATCTTGAGGCGTGATGTAAATATTATGATGGATGGTTCCCAGAGACTGAGCCACGATTTTAGCGGATCGCACTTCAGGATCGTCAGGGCCGTAACCACAGGTGAAAGTATGCAAGATAATATCAGGCCGTATGTGTTTGATAGCAGCCACGATGGCAGCCGAATCCACGCCGCCGCTTAAGGTCGCGCCGACTTCTGTGAGATCGCCTAGTTGTCGTTCAATAGTCGTCAGAAATTGGTCTCGTAAAGCTTGTGCGTGTTTAGTCTCGGTGTCTTCTACCGGATCGAGAGTGATGTGCCAATAACGTTGTTTATGAATACGGTCACTACTGTCATATTGCAAATAATGCCCCGCTGGAACAGAAACTATATCTTGCAACAACGTTTGGTTGGGCAAAGGATATTTAGTATATTGCAACTGCTGGATGGAATTCAGATTAGGTTTTGCGGGTACAAACGGGAGCGCTAACAGCGCTTTGTACTCAGAAGCAAAGGCAAATGCCCCATTACCCTGCCAGTAATAAAGCGGCCGGGAACCAAGTGCATCTCTGGCAAGCAGCAAGGTGGCCCGCTTCGCATCCCATATAGCAAAAGCAAAGTCCCCAATCAATTGTTCGCAAATCTGCGCGCCAATTGCATCATACCCACGTAAAATGATCTCCTCAACTCGATTTGATGCGAAAGACTGCCCACGCGCCGATAAGTTATCTCGTAATTCGCTTGCATTATAAATGTCAGCGTCGGCAACCAAGATTAAATTATCGGTGGCCAGGCGAATTGGCGTGGCCTGATGGATACACTCTCCAAAATGGATATGGGGAGCATATTCCCATTCCTGGAGTAGTTGCCCACGATGGGACAATCTGGCGCCCATCGCTTGAAGTAATCCAGAGTCTATTTCACCAATTACACCATAAATTGCGCCCATTGCTTTGCGACCTCACAGGTTCGTTTTCCAAGAACGGCTTTGTTCTGGAAAAACAGCAATTCACTATATGTAGCCATTTTCCTGATACCAGCGTCCCGTTTCAGCTAATCCGGTCGGTAAATCCACCTTCGAATCATAATCCAATTCGCGCTCCGCTTTGGAGACGTCAAAGGCGCGCACCTGCCGGAACCAATCTACCCGGCGTCGGAACAAAGGCGGCGTGATTCGCAGCAGCCCGCAAACTCCTTCACACAACAGGGCCAGGAACCACAACGGCCAAAACGGCAGATGAATGATGGAAACCTCTTTCCCTTGCGCTTCGCCCACCATTTTGACGATGTCGTTGAGGGTGTAGTATTCCTTATCGCCAATAATGTAGGTTTCGCCGGACGCTTCCGGCTTGGCAACGGCCGCTTCAAACGCATCCACTAAATTATCAATATAGACAGGATGGTAAGTCGTTTTGCCATTGCCAAACATGAGAAAACGGCCGTTCGCCGTATACTTGAACAACATAAACCAACGACCCGGATCGCCAGGGCCATAAATCGCCGTTGGCCGTAGAATCGTCACATCCAAGCCCTTCGCCATATACTCGTGGGCAACCTTCTCCCCCTCGTACTTGGTAAATTGATAATAATCGGCCGGGGCAATCGGCGAATTCTCATCGCCGGGCGGATTTTTTACATCGCCATGCACCCCCTGCGTGCTGCAATACACAAACTTCTTGACCTGATGCTCATGCGCCGCTTCCAACAGGTAGCGCGTGCCATTCACATTCACATCCCAATATATCTCTTTAGGATCGTCAATTTCACGGAAAGCGGCCGCCAGATGGTGTACAGTGTCGCATCCGGCTGTCAATTCATCCATCAACGCCTTATCCGCCACCGAACCAATCGTAATTTGGGCGCCCAGGCCTTCCAATTCATCATAAAAAAGCCCTTTCTGGTAATCCACAACCCGGACTTCATGCCCGCGCGCTAACAAGCGTCTAACCAAATGGCTGCCCGTAAATCCCGTGCCGCCTGTGACTAATACCGTTTGTTTTTTGTTATCATTCATCAATTAACTCCCTGTTTTTTTACTGTGGCCGGTGGCGATAAACATATAACCGCTGCGGAAAAACAGCAGCCGATCCAGGCTGGAAAGCAGCCAAACAAAGGGGTAAATAAGCGAATAAACCCGAAATAATGTCTGGTACGATTTCATATCGGCGCCCGTCACCAGAACGCCGCGGCCAGAAGTTTTCTCTCTTTTACCCCGCTTCAATGCGGAGATAGCAATAGTCATCAACGTATCGGTAAATTTCGAGAAAAATTTGGTGTGAGTTTGGTACGTTTCCAAAGTGAAACGGCCGTCTACCAACCGCATCACATCATCATAACGATACCCGGCCCGCACATGCCCATGATTAGCGTCCGTCATCCCAATCCGATGGCGAAAACGCATCAACAAACTCGTATTCTTCACCGTAGGCGCATTGATAATCAGCGGGCCGCCCGGTTTGAGAATCCGGTACGCCTCCTGCATAAAGCCATCGTCGTCATGCAAATGCTCCAAAATATCCACAATGAGCACGCAGTCAAACTCATCATCGGCAAAAGGCAGCGGTTCGCCGTCGGCAATGCGGTACACATCCGTCTCCACCAACTGTCGCATCGCCATCACGCTGCGCTCATCCATGTCGGCGCTCTTCCACGACCCGCCTAGCTGCCGAAACAAATAGCTAAAAACGCCATTATCCGAGCCAATTTCCAGGATATGCTTGCCTGCGGTCGGCCCCAAAGCGTCTACCATCTTCTGGTACTTAATCTGCTTTAAGACTGATTTTTTGAAAAGGCGCACCGGCCAAATAGGTTCCATCAGTGTTCTTCTATTCCTTTTTTGTCCACGATGAGGGCTGGGGCGAAAAATTGTGTCGTTTCAGCAATCTCTTGCTGGATTCGGGCCGTGGTCCAGGCCAACTGCTCGCCCATCACCTGGGCGCAAAAAGCCAGCGTTTCCTGACCGGGATACCCATCTACGCCGATTTCGGTGCGGCGGAAGATGATGTCGCTTAATTTTTGGGCCATTTCATACTGGATACCGTACTGAATCTGCGCTTTCAAGAGAGCTTTTGCGTCGGACAAACCCTCCTCACGACGGAAAAAGCGTAACACATCGGCGTAAACTGAGCCATAGTTATAAAGTAACGGCCGTAACAAACCCGCATCCAAATCAAACGGCCGTGCGTCCAACGCCTCCTGTAAAAACGCCTCAAACCGCTCAATATCCCCGCCAACCAAAGGAGCGTGAGATGAAGTTGACAGAAACGGCCGTTCGCCCCGGATTTTAATTGCCAAATTAACAACCTTCTCCGCCACATCGCGCGCCGTCGTATACTTCACGCCCAGCGCCGTGATCAATCCCGGCAGTCCATCCTGGGCATGGTCTCGAATCTCGTAATGTTTGGCCCGTTTCACCGCCCCCGTTCGCGGGTTAATGCCCGTCATCGGAACCATGCCGGCATACACATACAACACATCTTCGCGCGTCAGCTGCGCTGGCGGATAAACAGCGTTCACCGCATCCAAAAGCGCTTGCACATCAGCCCACTCAACCTGAAAATCATTGGGATCGCCTTGATAGGCCGTGTACGTCGTGCCAATCAAGGATTGACCGCGCCAGGGCGACACAAAGAAGAGACGGCCATCCTCCAGACGGCCGTCTTCCCCTATCGCTCCATCTTTATTTTGACGCGCCTTCTTACCCGAAATACCAACCGCATATTCGCCAAAAATAGGCCGCGTCGCCACATTAATTGCCATCGCCAACTGCACGCCCAGATGCGGGCTTTTATCACTACGCGAATCGCCAAGCGTTCCCAAAACCTTGTCCGTCCAGGGGCCGGCGGCATTGATGACCATGTGGGCGGCAATCTCAATATCGGCGTCGCCTAAACTGTCATGTGCCGTAACGCCAACGATACGGCCGTCTTCCTGCAAAAACCCCGTCGCCGCCACATAATTAGCAATTTCCGCGCCCTGTTCCGCCGCTGACGAGATAAAAGCCAGCGTCAGCCGTTCCGAATTGTACATTTGCGCGTCATACCAAACCGTCCCGCCGCTCAATCCCTCCTTTTCAATACCAGGGACAAGCGCCAAACACTCATCAGGCGTTGCCATCCGCCCTCTGGGCAAATGTTTTTGCGGGTCGGCTAATTGGTTGCGATCATAGCTAATCGCATCATTGGCGATGAGCGCCGCCGCCATCATCTCCCGCCCCTTAAACAGGTGGCCGTAAGTCGGCATGATACAGGCTAAAGGGTGAACAAGATGGGGGGCGATGCGTAAAAGCGTTCTGCGCTCACGGATAGATTGGCGCATCCGCTTAAAATCGGCATTCTGCAAATAACGCAGCCCGCCATGCACCGTCTTTAGGCTGTTCGCCGATGTCGCCTGCCCAAAATCCTCTTTTTCGATTAAAGCAGCCGATAATCCGCGCAAAGCGGCGTCCCAAACGATGGTCGCGCCAGAAATGCCGCCGCCAATCACAAGCACATCATATTTAGTCTGAGTCAAACGCTGGATACTTCGTTGCATGGACTATGTATAACAGGTTTATTGGAATTCAGTCAAGCAATAAAAATCCCCGCCAGATTTTGCATTTAAATGGCTCAGCGAGCCAAGCTCCTGGTGCAAAATCGGGCGGGGTGTTTAAGCAAGTTATGGTCCAATTTACTATAAGCGCTTCCCGTCGCTAGGTAATCGGCAAGAAGTTTCCGGAATAAAGCGAGCGAGTTTTCGGCCGATTACTTGAGTAAACCGCAGAGAAATGGCATCTTTTTTATCCGAAATATTTCTGCGGTTTACCTAAATCGCTTGGCCGCTCTCAATGGCCGTGCGCGACAACGTCTTCTCGCCTGGCACTTCTAACAAAGATTGCGGCACATCGTTGATGAGAATGGCATGTTGCACCGACAAATACGCTTTGCTGAGTTTAGTCAGGTAGTTCTTCTGAGAGTATACATCGTCGGCAAACGCCTTGGCCCGGCCGCCAATCTCGGCGCGCAGGTCGGCGCTTTCAACCAATTGCAAAATACCAGCCGCGTAAGAATCGGGCGTTAATTCAGTGAGCACGGCCGTTTCACCCGTCAAAATCTGCGTATGGGCAAAAATGTTCGTCGCCACAATTGGCTTGCCAGAACGCATATACGAATACAACTTGAGCGGCACAGACAACCCTTCCGTACGCGGCGAAATCAACATATCGGCCGCTTCCAAATAAGTTAACGACTCTTCCAACGGCACTGTGCCTACAAAAATGACCGACTCGCTTAGCCCGGCCTCGTTAACGTAAGCTTGCCAATGAGCCACCTGGTCGGGTCGGCCGCCAACCATCACAAAAACCGCTTCCGGCCGTTGGGCATGAACCAGTTTTATGCTGTCAAACAGTAAATCCAACCCCTGATAACGCTCAAATGTGCCGGTGTAGACGATGGCTAAACGGCCGTTCAACCCCAACCGTTCACGCATGGCCGCTGGCGATTCATGGTCAGCCATCAAATTACTCTGCACCGCCACATTTTCAATTCGAATATGGTTGGCCGTCGGATGGCATTGCAAAACATAATCTTCCAAATCACTGCCAATCGTCAGCACCACATCACAAGTTCTCAAAACCAGTTTCTCCAACCAATCAAATAGCTTGATGAATACCTTAGCATTGCCAAAATTAAAGTTTTGCAGCTGCTTAGGCATACTGGAGTGCATATCATACACATGCGGAACCCGGAAAATAGCGCCCAACAGCATCGCAAAAAATGCCGCTTCTTCATGAGAATGAATCGCGTCATAGCGTCGAGTCATAATCATCCACAGCGCCTTGAAGAACAATACAATGTCCAACGGGATTTTGGCAAACGACGGACCGATTCGCACTTTGTTAATGAAGGGGACGCGGGGCGAACGATAAATAGCGACTTGCGGGATGTCAACATCCCGACCAATATGATACGTAACCAAATCAACGTCATGACCGAGAGTCGATAAGCCATTTAGTCGTTGATAAACACTAATAGGTGTGCCTCTGGGCTGCAAAAATGGTTGTGGGGCTATCATTAAAATTTTCACGGTACGCTCCAGCTTATACGCCGTTCATTCCGATAAAGACATGCGTCTATACAGGGGGTAGTACGCATATACTATTGACTATAAGTCTGATACCTTACGACAGCGCTTAACATTGACCCGACTCCAGAGCGCCGTTATAATTTCGCCAGTAGTACGCATTCCCCAATTCCCTCCACCTCCCACCTCAAAGGAAGCTGAGTACTGTACAGATAACAAACTTGCATTCAATGCTGTTATAAACGGACGATTATTTATGAGAAGTATTCGCTATCAATCTTTTTTATTATTCTTCGCTGTTCTAGCCCTGCTCATGGCAGCTATCGTCGTCAACCGTCAATTTACGCCGCAAGGAGCCAATGCAGCCACCCTCGACGAGTTTGTTTACCTTCCCGTCGTTCAATCTGGCGCACGGCCGTTAGTCGGACAAATTGTAGTAGACCCAACGCGGCCAACCTGGCTATTTTTTAACAAGGATGATGATGGCGACGGCCGTCTCGATCCCTTATTCATCGCCGGCCCAGGCGACCCCGAAGGGTTCCTTTACTGCGGCAGCGCCATCGAAACAGATCCGTGCGCCAATGACCAAACGGCCGTCATCAACAAACTCGCCGGAACCGGCGCCAACAGCATCTACCTGCAAGCCATCCGCTCGCATGGCGGCGATGGGGATAGCACACATAATCCCTTCATCGATCACGATCCCAACAAAGGGTTAGACGAAGCCGTACTTGACCAATGGGAAACCTGGTTCACCGCCATGGACAACGCCGGCATCATCATCTACTTCTTCTTTTACGACGACGACGCCTGCATTTGGGACTGTACCTCCAACACAGTCCCCCCCGAAGAAAAAGCGTTCATTCAAACCCTCGTCAACCGCTTTAACCATCACAAACATCTCATCTGGGTCATTGCCGAAGAATACAGCGAAGAGTTCTCATCGCAGCGCGCCGCCAACATCGCCGCCGAAATACGCCAGGCCGATGAACGCGCCCACCCCATCGCTCTCCACCAGCTAGACGGTCTCACCTTCGACCTGCCCGACGACCCCAACATTGATCAGTTCGCCATCCAATACAATTCCAGCGGTCAGACTATGCACAATGGCGTAGTATCAGCCTGGAACGATGCCAACGGCCGTTACAACCTCAACATGTCCGAATCCGCGCTGCATGGAACCGGCGTAACCGGCCGCAAAAATAGTTGGGGAGCCGCCATGGCTGGCGCCTATGTCATGGTCTACACCATGAACATCGCCGACACCCCCATCAGCGATCTGGAAGACCTGGGCCGTCTGCGCGCCTTCTTTGAAACGACCAACTTTTACGACATGGCTCCCCGCGACGATCTGGCCTACGGCGGAACCGATTACGCGCTGGCGCAAGAAGGCTCCAGCTACATCGCCTACGCCGCCGACCTGTCAGGCGACATCGGCCTCAAAAACATGACCGCCGGCGCCTATCATTTCACCTGGTACGACATCGCTGCCGACGTCACAATTCACCAAAACAACAAAAGCATCAACGCCGGTAATCAAACCTGGACCAAACCAAGCGGCATGGGCAGCGAGATCGCCGTTTACATCCGACGCGCAAATTAGACAGCTTGTTTCTGACGCCAGATCACCGCAGCGCTCATCCTTAATTTGCCATGTAAGGCAAATCCATCATGCTTACCATAAATAACAGGGGCGAATGTCCCAATCTATTTCTATGCGTTATAGCAAACACCAATCCGCTCCAACACAGCCACATAAGTACAATCATAGACAACGCGCTTTCGAAGTTTCCGATAAGGCGCTTTGAGGAAAATTATGCGTTCTCTAAACCAAAAACTACAAACACTCATTCGCATCATCGAAGGCAACGGAGCCGTCTTGATCATCGCCGCTGCCTTAACCCTGGCTCTGCAAGCCACCCTGACGCCAGAAGCAGCCGGCGCCGGGACGCGCATCGCTTATTGGCAGCTAGAAGAAAATAGCGCCCCCTACCTCGATGCAACCAGTACCCACAATGGGCAGTGCGCAGGAGGCTGTCCCACCTCATCTCTGGGCCAGGTGAACAACGGGCAGCAGTTCGATGGGACGACCAGCGGCATTACCATCTCCGCCGATACCGCCTTCAACTGGAACGCCGCCGACAACTTTTCCATCGAGATGTGGTTCAAAGCCGATCCCGCCCAAACCTGCGTCAATGGCGCCGAAACGTTGATTGGCCGCGCTGACAGCGGCAGCGGCCCTGCCTACTGGGCGCTGGGCTGCGACAGCGCCGGCAAGGCGACTTTTCAAATCAACGATTCTTCCAACACCAACATTTCTCTGCAAAGCGGCCGTGTCATTACCGACGGGCTGTGGCATCATATCGTCGCTGCCCGCGACGGGAACAACGACATCAACGCGCTGTATGTTGACGTAACCGATGCTGTCTCAATCACACAAAGCTTCTCCGGCGACTTGGCGCCGCCATCGGCCCCAATCGTCATGGGCAGTCTGGAAGGGGCCGCCTATTTTGCCGGGACAATGGACGAGGTTTCTATTTATAATGGGGTCCTGTCCGCATCTGAAATGGCGGAGCATTATTATCTGGTACGCGGCTACGCTGACGCTTGCACAATCCCGGTTCGCATCATGCCTCTGGGGGATTCTATTACGCGCGGAGCTGGCACTGGTGACGACCCATCAAATTATGCCTATAATGTAGGTTATAGACGGCCGTTATTCCTCAATCTCGACGCCAACTCCCATTATGCCGACTTTGTCGGCGGCGAATACAATGGTTACCTCGACAGCGGAACCCCCTTTGATTACGACCACGAAGGGCACGGCGGCCGAACCGATTTGTGGATTTCCCGGTTTGTTTTCGACTTCCTCTCTCTCAACCCGGCCGACGTCGTTCTGCTGCACATCGGCACCAACAATCTCGATCCCAGCCCCGCCGAAGTCGAGATCATTCTCGATGAAATTGACCGTTACAGCGAGGATGTCACCGTCATTATGGCTCTCATCGTTGACCAGTTCCCCAACAACCCCGACGTGACAGCCTTCAACAACAACATCGAAGCGCTGGCCCAAGCACGCATCGCCAACGGCGACAAAATCATCATCGTGGACATGCAAAACGCCCTCAACTATGCGACTGACATGTACGACTCAGTGCATCCCAACCAATCCGGCTACGATAAAATGGCCGCCGTCTGGCTAAACGCCCTGGATGACTTTCTGCCTGTTTGCGATTACGCCCCCATCATTCGGTCTGCGGCGGTAGTCGATACGCCAACCGGCCTTCCCTACGATTATACTGTCTTCGCCACCGGTTCGCCGCCGCCAACCTACACGCTAACGGCCGCTCCCGCCGGCATGACGATTGATACCAACACTGGCGTTATCAGTTGGACGCCCGCCAGCGCGCAAACCGTCAACGTAACCATCGAAGCGCGCAACAGCCAGGGAGTCGCTGTGCAAAGCTACAGCCTCGACGTGATTGATCCGGCGCCGCCATCTATTTATTCCACGCCTGTCACTCAGGTCGGCGTGAACAGTTCTTACAGCTATAATGTAGACGCCTCTGGGTACCCCTACCCGACCTATGCCCTGACTACCGCGCCTGCCGGGATGACCATTGTGCAAGATACCGGCCGCATCTCCTGGCGCCCAGACACAACCGGCATCGTCAACGTCTCGGTAGACGCCAGCAATTTCGTCAGCGTAGACACGCAAAGCTTCTATATCACCGTCACCGAAGCGCCCGCCATCACCTCAACGCCCATCACTCAAGTCGGCCTAAGTCTGCCCTATAATTACGATGTGGATGCCAGTGGCTTCCCCACGCCCACCTATGCCCTGCGCCACGCGCCGGCCAACATGAGCATCAGCGCTGAAACGGGCTTGATTGGCTGGACGCCCGGCTCGTCGGGAATGTTTAGCGTAACTGTCGAAGCCCAAAACATCGCGGATATCGCCGCGCAAGGCTTCACAATCACCGTTACCGAGGAGCCTGCCATCCTGTCTACGCCGCTGACTACGATAGAATTGGGGCAAGCTTACAGCCACACCGTGCAGGCCAGCGGTTACCCCACGCCTACGTTTAGCCTGACTGAGCAGCCAGTAAATATGTCGATTGGCGTGGACAACGGCGTCATCGCCTGGACGCCAACGGCCGTCGGCGTCTACAGTGTGGGCGTGCAAGCGAGCAATATCGTCAGCGCGGCGCTGCAAACCTTCGCCATCACGGTGACGCAAGCGCCCGCGTTCGTCTCAACGCCAATAACCGAGGTCGGTGTAGGCGGCGCCTATGCGTACAATGTTGACGCCAGCGGCTTCCCCACTCCGACGTATTCGCTGCCGACCGCGCCGGCGGGCATGAACATTGACGCCAATACGGGGGCCATCACCTGGGCGCCGACTCTTACCGGCACGTTTAGCGTCATTGTGCAGGCCAGCAATACGTCTGCCGATGCGACGCAAAGTTTCGACATCACAGTGACGGAGGCGGCCGCGATTGTCTCTACGGCCGTTACTGAAATTGGCGCCGGTAATTTATACAATTATGATGTTCAAGCGACTGGCTATCCCACGCCCACCTATGCCTTGACCGCTGCGCCAACCGGGATGACGATTGATCCCGACACCGGCCTCATCGCCTGGACGCCTGGCTCCGGCGGCGAATACGATGTGACGGTGACGGCCAGCAACAGCGTCAACACGGCCGTGCAAAATTACGTACTCATGGTGACCGAAACGGCCGTCATCACCACAGTTCCCATCACCCAAACCAGCGTCGGACAGCTCTACAACTACGACGTAGACGCCACTGGCTATCCCACGCCAACCTTTGCCCTCACAAACCCGCCCAGCGGGATGAGCATTGACCCCGATACCGGCCTCATCGCCTGGACGCCTGGCGCGGGCGGCGTTTACCCCGTTACCGTAACTGCCAGCAACGCCGTCGGCAGCCAAAACCAGGCATTCAACCTGATGGCAACCCAAACGCCAGCCATTGTCTCAACGCCCGTCACGGAAATTGGCATCAATCAATCTTACAGCTATGACGTGAGCGCGACCGGGTATCCGGCGCCTACATTTTCTTTGACCGACGCGCCTGACGGCATGAGCATTGACCCTGACACGGGCCTCATCAATTGGGCGCCCACCA
>JANTGY010000025.1 GCA_024762695.1 Anaerolineae bacterium | reverse complement strand
CGCCCTCGCGCAAGACGTTCTTGAGTCGTAACTCAACCGGATCCATACCCAGCGCCTCGGCCAATTTATTCATCTGGTTTTCAGCGCAGAAAGCGCCCTGCGGGCCGCCAAAGCCGCGAAACGCGCCGCCGGGTACGTTGTTGGTGCCGACGGCGTAGCTGTCAATGTGGGCGTTGGGAATTTCGTAAGGGCCGGTGACCATCAGATTGGCATTACCTAACACTTTGGTGCTGGTGTAGGCGTAAGCGCCGCTGTCGAGGATGAGTTCGGCGGAAACGGCCGTCACTTTCCCCGCTTTCGTCGCCCCCCATTTCGTCTTAATAAAGGCGGGATGGCGTTTATGATGGCCGATCATGCTTTCTTCCCGCGACCAAATGATACGAACCGGACGGTCAATGCCCCGTTCGTGCAATTTCATGGCCGCCAACCCCAGTACAATTTGCAGCGACATGTCCTCGCGGCCGCCAAATGCGCCGCCAATGGCCGGATAAATGATGCGGACCCGCTCTTCTGGCAAACCCAACGCATGGGCCACCTGTTCCCGGTCCTCATACGTCCATTGACCGCCGATTTGAACAGTAACACGGCCGTCTTCATCCATGTACCCCACACCCGATTCTGGCTGCAAGAAAGCATGTTCCTGATAGGGAAGTTCATACACGCCTTCCACAACCACATCGGCATCCAGCCAGCCCGCGTCCATGTCCCCCTTGCGAATCTTGTAATGCTCAACGATATTACTGTCGTAAAAACGATTCAGGACAACCTCATCCGTCATCGCCTCGCGCACATCCGTCACCAGAGGCAGCGGCTCCCACTCAATCTGGATAAGATTACAGGCTTCCGCCGCCGCCAGTTCGCTTTCGGCAACCACAACAGCCACCTGGTCGCCTTCCCAACGACTGATGTTGCCATCCAATTTATTGCTGCCCAACCCTACCAACACGGGCTGGTCGGGGTGAATCAGGCCATATTCATTTACCGGCACATCTTCTGCCGTAAAAATAGCGACAACGCCAGACACGGCCTCCGCCGCGCTCACATCCATCGCCAACATACGCGCATGCGGCTGGTGGCTGAACAAGACTTTACCGAACAGCAAATTATCCGGCGTCAAATCGCCTGGATACAACGCATCGCCTGTTACCTTATCGCGGGCGTCTACCCGGCGGAGAGATTTTGATTCAACTTGATTAGTTTTAATGTCCAAAGTCATCGTAAGGATCCTTTGTTCTTGAATGGAGAGATGGATCGCCAGTGCGCCGCCGCCCTTCCGGGTTGGCGAAAGCATAGCCGATAAACAGGAAAAATTGCATAGCGACAACGACGATGAACATGAGCACAATCTCTATGGCGATTTCCGGTATTTTGCGGGACAAACCCACATCATAGATCATTTTGTAGCTGATGTAGCCGCCTGCAAATAACGCATTCACCAAGAAATAAGCAATGGCAAAGGAAATAAGCAGCCAAATAAACTGTATGATTGTTTTCCCGGCTAATCCTCGCCTTTGTTCCAATTCATCTTCGTGTTTCTTTTCGAGGCGCATGATCGTTCCTCCGTATTGATTAAAGCATAAAGCGTAAAACGTTCGGGCCAATTACCCGGCGTCTTTACCGCTTTTCTGTTCGGCTGTCTTCTCAACTGCTTCGATAATTTTGTAATATCCCGTGCAGCGGCATAAATTACCGCTGAACGCTTGTTGGATTTGTGATAGATCGGGGTTATCTACCTCATCCAGCAGCTTGGCGCCCGACATCAGGAAGCCCGGCGTGCAATAGCCGCATTGCACAGCCCCTGTTTCAATAAACGTCTCTTGCAGCGGGTGCAGCGCCCCGCTTTCTGTTGATTGTTGATTATTATCTGCCGCTTGCTTCTCGTCTCCCAAACCCTCAATGGTGACAATGTTGGCGCCATGTGCGCGCGGAGCGGGAACAAGGCAAGACATGACGGCCATACCGTCCATGTGAATGGTACAGGCCCCGCATTCGCCCTCGGCGCAGCCTTCTTTGACGCCGGTGAGCAGCCCTTCCTCGCGCAGCCAACGAAGCAATGTTTTGTGATTGCCGCCAGTTCTTGTCACTTCTTTCCCGTTCACCGTAGCCGTAATAGGCGTGTCTGGGTCAAAGCTGGCTTCAAATTGGGGGCCTGTGGGAAAGTGTCCATGCGTCTCTCCCCACAACATGATCGGCTCTTCCGGCCATTGGCTGCGTTCCGCGCCGGCTCGAATCGTTTCCAGAGCGCGTTTGGTCATCACTCGCACCATTTCCTTGCGGTAGCTGGCTGTCGCCCGCACGTCGTCGATTGGCTTGGCCGTCGCCGCCGCCAACCGGGCCGCCTCGGCGATGACCTCATCCGTCAACGTTTTGCCGACCAGGTATGCCTCTGCATCCGGCGTGGCAATGATGGTGGGGGCGACGCTGCCTTGCGTGATGGCCGCCGATTTAACGACCTCGCCGTCAAAATCCAGCGCCAGGGCCACATTGACGACCGAAATCGCCTGCGACCGGCGCAGCCCTAATTTGACAAATGTGCCTCGCGCCGTTGACGGCATAGGAGGGAAGCTGATGTCTACCAGCATCTCGTCCGGCTCCATCGCTGTGCGGCGCACGCCAGTGTAAAACTGGCTCAGCGGCAATGTGCGCCGCCCGCGCACCGAGGCCAGGGTAATGCTGGCTCCCAGCGCCCACAATGGCGTTATGGTGTCGTTGGCCGGGCTGCCGGTGATGAGATTGCCGGCCACCGTTGCCCGATTGCGAATTTGCGGCGAGGCTAATTCCAGGCAGGCTTGCGCCAGCGGAAAGGCGCGCTGCACCATCAAATCGGAGGCAACGACCTGGTTGTGCGTCGTCAACGGCCCTAAATGGAGGGTTCCATCGGCGTCCTGGCTGATTTTGTCCATGTCGGGGAGGTGGGTTATGTCAATCAGCTTATCTAATCCAGGACGGCCGCCCCGCTCCAATTCTAATAAAATATCTGTGCCGCCGGCGACGATGCGTGCCGAACGGCCGTACTGCGCCAATAACTCCAGCGCTCTGTCTACTGTGGTTACCGTTTCATAATGGGAAATAATTTGTGTGTTCATAGTTGTCCAGTTTGCGAGTATGCAAGTTTGCGGGTGACGGGCGACAAAGCTCCCGTTCACCCTTTCATCTAATCGCCCCTTCCCCCCTTCATTCTTTCCCCCGTTCCGCCGCGATGCAGCATAATAATTTCTGAGAGGATGCTGATGGCGATTTCTTTGGGCGTTTCGGCGTTTAGTTCTAAGCCGACCGGCGAGTGAAAGCGTCGTAAATCAACGTCGGTGGCCCCGTCTGCACGCAGCAGCTTTTGCGTTTCGGCCCAGCGGCGGCGGCTGCCCATCACGCCAATGTAGGGGGCGGGCGAGTTGACCAACAAGGGCAAAATCTGGCGGTCTAGCGTCACGTTGCGCGTGAGCAAGGCGATGAATGTGCTGCCGGTGATGGGGTGGGCGATTAAGGCGTTGGCGAAATCGCCGGCAAAGTCGCCGCCTTCTTCGCCGGGTAAGTAAACATCGGCGTTGGGGATGTGGTCGGGCGAGGCCAGTTCCGGTCGGTCGTCGGCGACGACGACGCGGAAACCCAGCCAATGGGCTAAATCGGCGACGGCTTGCCCAACGTGGCCGCAGCCGATGACGAATAGGGTTGCTGGAGGCATATAAGGCTCCAAATAGAGTTCGACGGTTCCGCCGCACAAGCCGGGGTCGCCTCGTTCGGGTTCGATGAGGGAGTAGGTCATCATGCGGGGACGGCCGTCGGCCAGGGCCGCTTTTGCTTCTTGTAACGCGCGGGCTTCTAGCTCGCCGCCGCCAATTGTGCCGGAGAAACGGCCGTCGGCATACACCAACATTTTCGATCCCGCATGGCGCGGGACTGAGCCGGTCGCCTGGACGACCGTCGCCAGTACGACCGAGTCGCCCTTGTCTTGAGCGGTCATCAATTCGGTCAAAATGCGATGGGTATCGTTGTTCATGGCGTATTCTCAGTTAGGCACCAACCCGCTACCCAGGCGTCGGGTTGGTCGAGCAGTTGAATGCGATAAAAGCGCAGGTCAAAGGGGGCTGTCGGTTGGGTTGGGGCGACCAATTCAACGGTTTGCATACGGCTTTCCATGATGTTGACGATGCTGCCAGATGAGAAGCGGCGGTCATGTTCGGCCACAGTCGGTCCCAGCGAACCGCCTAAAACGGCCTGGCTGCCATCCGATAAACTGCCGCATTGGCCGCGTTCGGCACAGGCGGCGCTGCAAATGAGGGTGGCCGACCCTTGTAGTTCTGTCGTGTCGCCCAATGCCGGGGATTTATTGATGAGGCTGCACGCGGCGAGGAGGAAGGAGACGGCCGTCAGCAGTCCCAGAATCAATCCCCTCCGCCAATGCGCTTGCGTAACCATGACCAATCGTCGCTTCACAATGCCTCCGTTTACGCCCACAACAACGCTCTGCCCCTCCCAATTCTTGCCTCAAGTGTACCAAAACAATGCCTGCTTGGGAATGTTTATCCATTCATCCTTCAACATTCCTCATTCCCATTTTCAGTTGTCTACCCGCCAGCCCAACGCTTCCAAATTCACCTCATCGAGCATCGCCGCAGGCACATCGGCCAGCGTCATTTCCGCTTCGGCGGCGATTGTGCCGTCGGGCAGGATGACTTCGCCAACCGCTTTGCCCAGACGGCCGCGCAGCTTCACAATGCGGCCCACAATCCGCAGCGGCGTTTGGGTCGGCACGGGATGGCGGTATTTGATTTGCAGCTTGACCGACATCATGAAGTGATGCGGGTCGCCAATCATGGAAACACGGGCTACGACTTCATCGAGCATGGAGGCCACAACGCCGCCATGCACAACGCCAGGGTATCCCTGATAAGATTCGGCAACGGTGTAGTCGGAAATGACGGTGTTTTGGCCGTCGTCGAAGAATGTCATGTACAGGCCATGTGGGTTGTTACGGCCACAGACGAAGCAGTGATCGCTGTTGGGTTGTTGGTATACGGCCGTTCGCTCTTGTTGCGTCTCTATTGTCATTAACTCAATCTCCTAAAAGTTTTGCGCCGCCATTATACACCCCCTTGGCCGATTGGGGGCGGATTGATGGCTGGCGTTGGCGATACGGTATAATCAACAGTAAGAATCCACAGATTGCGCCGATTTCGCAGATAAGCATGGATTTTCCTCTTTTTTCTCTGTGAATCTCAGCGTCTACTCTGCGAATCTCTGTGTCGCTTTTATTTTGAAGGAGAGTGCATGAACTGGTTCCAAAAAGAGATTACCCTCGCGCCCAAATCGCGCGGATTTCATTTGATAACGCGGGACATTTGGCAACAGATACCGGAAATTAGCCTAATTAAGGTGGGATTAGCCCATATTTTCATCCAACACACCTCGGCGTCGTTGGCGCTAAATGAGAATGCCGATCCGACGGTACGGCAAGATATGGAGAGCCATTTTAACAAGATGGTTCCTGAAAATGCGCCCTATTTTGTCCACACCTATGAAGGGCCAGATGATATGCCGGCGCACATCAAGGCGGCTTTGTTGGGCAGCAGTGTGACGGTTCCGGTGACGAACGGCCGTTTCAACCTGGGGACGTGGCAGGGCATTTACCTGTGCGAGCATCGCAACCGGGCACGGGGGCGGCGGCTGGTGGTGACAGTGCAGGGCGAGTGAGGCGTTTTGCCTGGGCATCGCCGGGCGTCACACCGATTTTTAGCGTCAAAATGATGGGGCAATTGGCAAAGATGTGCGGGGCGACCATCACAGAAGAGGGTCATGGGGAATTGCGGCGCTGCCCGGGGGGGGACACGGCCGTATACATCGCCTTCGAGAAAGCTACCATAAGCATCCTCGCCAATTGTTAGCTAGTGGTTAGCTAATCGTTAAGCATCTCAAGCCCTCATGTATTATTGTATTTATTGAACGGCGCTGTTGGACGGCCGTTCATAAATACATATAAAGCGAGGAGTGAGAGATGCGTTCACCAGAACCATTTAAGTTTACGCTAAAAGAAGAAGTTTGGAATGGCATTACGCACGGTATCGGGACAGCCCTTTCGGTTGCCGGGTTAACATTGTTGGTAGTATTGGCGGCGATTAACGGCGATAGTTGGCGAATCGTCAGCTTTAGCATTTATGGCAGCACATTAGTCCTGCTTTATCTGGCATCCACACTGTACCACAGCATTCAAATCCCCAAAGTCAAGCGCGTGTTACAGGTATTGGATCACGCGGCGATTTATTTGCTCATCGCCGGTTCGTATACGCCCTTTTTACTGGTCAACATGCGCGGCGCGCTGGGCTGGACTTTGTTTGGCGTGGTTTGGGGGCTGGCTTTGCTGGGCATTGCATTACGGACAATTTTTGTGGGCCGGTATGAGAAGTTGGCAGTGGCTGGCTATCTGTTGATGGGCTGGCTGATGGTGGTAGGATTTAAGGAAATGCAGCTATCCATTCCGCCAGGCGGCATGGCGTTGATTATTGCGGGCGGGGTGACTTACACAGTGGGGGTCGTCTTTTTTGCCTGGCGCAAGCTGCCGTACAATCACGCTATCTGGCATTTGTTTGTGATGGGCGGCAGTATTTGCCATTTTTTTGCCATGCTGTTTTATGTACTGCCAACGCATTCATAAAACTTCACCGCAAAGGCGCAAAGGACGCAGAGATTTTCTCCCTTGTAAATAGCCGTTTGTAGTTAGGTGCGTAGTCTGCGGAGTACCGTTGAGCGGAACGCCACTCCGCGGACTACGTGGCTGACTACCAACAATGGCGCGCTGTCTCCTTTGCGCTCTTGGACTCTTTGTGGCTTTTTACTCTACAAGCAGGATGAGAAACGGCCGTGTCGATTGCTGGAACCATCACCTAGTCGAGACAACCTCAATCTTGCTGCCCCCCTTTTCGTCCGCCAGATGGCAGGCCACAAAATGACCGGGGTGAATTTCACGAAATTCCGGCTCATCCGTCATACAAGCGGCTACAGCCAAAGGGCAGCGCGTATGGAACACGCAGCCTGACGGCGGATTAGCCGGACTGGGCGGGTCCCCTTCCAAGATAAAACGCTGCCGCGCCCGCTCAACTTTAGGGTTTGGCGTGGGCACGGCCGAATTCAGCGATTGCGTATACGGATGCAGCGGATCGTCAAAAAGCGTATTGCGCTCCGCCAACTCCATCACCTTACCCAGATACATCACCACAATCCGGTGCGAAATATGCTTCACCATACTCAAATCATGGGCAATAAACAGGTACGCCACACCCAACTGCTCCTGTAAATCCTGCATCAGATTCACAACCTGCGCCTGAATCGAGACATCCAGGGCCGAAATTGGTTCATCGCACACGATAAAGTCAGGATTCAACGACAGAGCGCGGGCAATGCCGATACGCTGCCGCTGACCGCCAGAAAATTCATGCGGAAAGCGGCGCATATAAGCCGGATCCATCCCCACCAATTCCAGCAATTCAGCTACGCGATCATTCAATTCCCCACTCCCCTTCTTCATGAGACCATGAATAATGAGCGGTTCGCCCACAATTTTTTTGACCGAGTGGCGCGGGTTAAGCGTGGCGTAAGGGTCTTGAAAAATCATCTGCATTTTGGGACGCAGCAGGCGCAGTTCCTCACCGCTCATTGCGGTGAGGTCGCGGCCTTCAAAGATGACCTGCCCGCCTGTCGGCTTGTGCAAATGCAGGATGGCGCGTCCGGCGGTAGATTTACCGCAGCCGCTCTCCCCCACCATGCCCAATGTCTCGCCCCGCTTAATGTCAAATGAGATGCCATCCACCGCTCTAACCGCCCCGGCCTGGCGACTGAACATCCCGCTAACAATGGGAAAATATTTTCTGAGATTGATTACTTGCAACAATGCGGTATTCTCAGCCATCGCGCGGCCCTCCCTTGTCCAAGTCGTAAAAACAGGCTGTCTGATGTCGCTCATCCACAGTAATCAGCGGAGGAATCTCTTGCCAGCAGCGGTCAAAGGCATGCTCGCAGCGCCAGGCAAAGGGGCAATGGCGCAGCGGTATTAGCAAATCCGGGGGGGACCCCTTGATGCTTGCCAGTCGTTTCGATTTTCTATCGTCCAGCCGGGGCAGCGCGCCCAGTAAACCCAGCGTGTACGGATGTCGGGGATGTTCGTACAAATCGTCTACGCCCGCAATTTCCACCGGGCGGCCACCGTACATCACTAATACGCGGTCGGCAATCCCGGCCACCACGCCCAGGTCGTGCGTAATCCAAATAACGGCTATGCCCATGACCTCGCGCAAACGCTTGAACAAGTCTACGATTTGCGCCTGCACGGTCACATCCAACGCCGTTGTCGGCTCATCGGCAATGATGATTTGGGGCGAGCAGGCAATGGCGATGGCGATGACGACGCGCTGCCGCATCCCGCCGGAGAATTGGAAGGGATAGGCGTCATAGCGGAGTTCAGGGTCGGGAATGCCTACCTGCTCCAGCAAGCTTATGGTGCGTTTTTTGGCTTGCTCTTTGGTCATGCCTTGATGGCGGGTGAGCGTTTCAGCGATCTGTTCGCCGATGGTCAATATGGGGTTCAGGGTGGAGATGGGGTCTTGGAAGACAAAACCGATTTGCCCGCCGCGCACATCGCGTAGTTGTTCGGAAGACATTTTAAGGAGGTCGTGACGGCCGTTTACTCCCATAAAATACGCCGTTCCCTCCTCCACCTTACCCGGCGGCATCGGAATCAGACCCAGCAGCGACATCATCGTCACACTCTTGCCACTGCCGCTCTCGCCCACAATCGCCAACGTTTCGCCCTCCTCCAAATCAAAACTGACCCCATTCACCGCGTTGACAACGCCGTCCAACGTATAGAATTTTGTAACGAGGTCTTTCACTTCCAGTATTTTCGTCATTGTTTGCCTCCTTACTTCCTCGACCGTCGCAGCCGCGGGTCTAACACATCGCGCAGCCAATCGCCCAGCAAATTCATCCCCAATGAGGTGAACATAATCGCCAAACCGGGAAAAGAGGCCATCCAGGGATAGCTGGTCATATATTTTCGGCCGGCCGCCAACATATTACCCCAGGTAGGATACTCATTAGGCGGCACGCTCAAACCCAAAAATCCCAGACCGGCCTCATAGAAAATCATGGCCGACATTTCAAAAGTCGCTAATGTGATCAGCGGGCCGATCAAATTGGGGATGATGTGGTCAAAGATGATGCGCGGCCACCGCGCCCCGGCGCTGGTAGCCGATTCGACATACCCCGATTCCCGAATGCGTAACACTTCACCGCGCGTGACACGGGCAAAAATTGGCGCATCGGTTATGCCAAAGATGAGGATGACATTGAGCAAACTACGTCCCAGCACGGCCGCAATAAACACCACAAACAACAGGTAAGGCAGCGACAAAATCAAATTTATGCCGCTCATAATCGCAGCATCCAGCCGCCCTCCTGCATAGCCGGCAATCGCGCCAATCACCAACCCTAAAGTAGCGGCAATCAATACGCCAAAGAGGCCAACCATGAGCGAAACGCGCGCGCCGTAAATGACGCGACTAAAAATATCTTTGCCCAGGCTGTCCGTGCCAAAGGGATGCGACCAATCGCCTTCTTCTTGCCAACCGGGCGGCATTTTACTGTCTCGAAGGTTTTGTTCAAACGGGCTTTGGCGGGTAATGGCCGGCGCAAATGTGGCCGCTCCCACAACAATCAAAAAGACGATCAATCCAATCATGCCGCTGCGGTCGCGCCACAGAAAACGGCCGAAATAAGCCAGGCGATCTTTGAAAGTCTTTTCGGTATCCAGCAGGCTGCCGCTGGTTTGAGGGATAGAAGAACTATTATCGGCCATAGCGAATCCTCGGATCAATCATTGAATAGGCTAAATCGGTGAAGATGTTGAGGGCCAGGACAATGACACTGGTAAATACGGCGATGGCTTGCACCAGGGGAAAATCGCGCCAGCCGATAGATTGTTCTAGCAGCCCGCCCATCCCCGGCCAAGAAAAGATGGCTTCGATGTAAATGGAGCCGCCCAACATATAACCGAACTGCACGCCAATAACGCTAATTAAGGGGATGGCGACATTGCGGAACACGTGTTTAGTGTAGATGGTCTTAGGTTCTAACCCTTTGCTGTGAGCGGTACGAATAAAATCTTCGCCGCGAATTTCGAGTACGGCTGATCGCGTCAAGCGCACAAGCTGTCCTAAAACGGGCAAGCCCAATACAAAAGCGGGCATGATAACGGAATTCCATGCGTCACGGCCAAAGGTGGGAAACCAGCCCAGCCTGACCCCGAAGTAGAGGATCATCATTAACCCCAGCCAAAAATTGGGGACGCTTTGCCCCATGAGGGCGATTAAGCGGCCAACGGAATCGATGACGCTGCCTGGGTTAAAGCCGCCGACAAGGCCGATGGGGATGCCGACAAGCATCGCCATAATCAAGCCGGCGGTGGCTAATTGCACAGTGGCTGGAAGGCGTTCCAAAACCAGGGGCATGGCCGGGGTTTTGAAGTGCAGCGAGTCGCCGAAATCTCCCAAAAGGGCGCCGCCAATGAAACGGGCAAATTGGGTAAGGACAGGATCGTTGAAACCCATCTCCTCACGAAAGGCTTCCATTTGCTCTGGAGAGGATTCACGCGACATCATTAAGGCAGCGGGGTCGCCGGTGACGCGCACCATGATGAAGACGAGGAATAGGACTCCGAACAAAAGCAGGAGTGATTGGGCTAATTTGGATAGAAAATATCGTGGCATAAGCTCCTCCTCAGGAGTGGACGTGGATTATGCAGGCTCCTTAATTACGATACTGGTATTGATGGGCGGTGTCAACGGCCGTTCTCACATTTTCAGGAGGTGTCGCCGCGCTCACATTACAGAGGTAAAGTGTAAACTTTCCATTCTGAGCGCCGATGTTGACGTAGTTTTCCACACGCTGGCGCACCTCTTCCGGGGACGCGCTTTCCAAAAAGCTGGCCCCAACGCCCAACGCTAGCGGAACGCCCCGTTCTGTGGCGTAAGCTTTGTACAACAGGGGGCCTAAAGCGGCCACATCTGGGTCCTGGCCTTCCAAAAAGTCGGGCGATACCAACAGTTTTAGCGCCAACATCGCTTTGGGATTTTTAATCTGGCTCTCGCCAATCCAGTTGGGGACGTAAACCTGTGGCCCGCACGCTGCCCGTAAACGCAAAATGTAGGGAACAACCCACTTTTCCAGAATTGCCGGATTAACGATGGGGATGGAGGCCATCGCATCGGCTCCGGCGATGCCGGCATGGTGGGGTAAATGTGTTTTCTGGTATTCGATCCAGGGAATGAGGACATTGTCTGTAAGCGCATCGAAGAGCTTTCGGGCAAATTCCGGGCGGCGCAGGATGTCCATAAGCAGGTTTTCGATGCCGCGCAGGTTGGCAGCCAGGGAGAAGGGAGCGCAGAATTGGAGCGACGGCCGTACCCCCGTCAACTTTACATACAGGCGCTGCATCTCAATAATCATGGCGCAGCGGCCGGCCGAATCAAAATCGGGGGTGACGATTTTGCTCAAATCATCGGGGCTTTGCAGCAGCGGTTCATCATGGTTCACTTCCGGGATTTGGTCGTCAAAATACAACATCGCCTGTCCCAGCGCTTCGGCCTCGATGTTGTACACATCATAATCGGCATAGCCAACATCCAGCCCATACTGTTCGGCAATTTCCAGCGGGGCAGGCGCCAGTAGTTCCGGCGCGGTGTAAAACTGGCGATGATTGAGACCAAGTTCGTGAATGACGAAATCATGTATTTGAGCGTAAACGGGGACGTGATCCGGGATGCCGCGCATGGCTTGTTGTAGACATTTGTCGCCAGTTTGGAAAGCTGTGTAGTCGTCTTTAAATTTCATTTGGTCAGAATAGGCGCACGTCTTGTTTGGCGAGGGCTTGTTGCACCTTTTTTATATTGACTGTACGCGGGGCGACATTGGTTTTTACGGCCGTTGCCGCCGCCACGCCCGCCCCTTGACCCGTCACCGTACAACACATCATACTCCGGGTGGCCGAATGGGCGATTTTATCGCCGGCCACGCTACGCCCGGCGACAAGCAAATTCTCTACCTTTTGCGGAACCAAAATACGATAGGGAATCTGGAAATAACGGCCGTTTGTGGGCAAAACCAACACCCCATAACCATCCAAGAATTCCGGGAAAATGCCAATCGAGTCGTCAAAACGGGCCTGGTGGCGCACATCATGCTCGGTTAACGTATAATCGCTGACGATTTTGCGCGAATCGCGCGTGCCCAATGTCATACCAAAGTTACGCAGTTTGGCGTTTTCAAAGCCGGGCAGATAAGCACGCAACGCTTCAATCGCCAGAATCGCCTGCCGTCGCCCTTCCATTTCGGCGGCTGTTAAGTCCCACACATCGGTAACATCGTAGCCAGTCATGTATACCATGTTTAGATTCGTCGCTTCGCCCGCATCGGTAACGCTGCTCCAGGTGCCGCCAATGCTCTTGATATTTTGGGGAATAATCCCCGCCTCTCGCGCCAGTTTGAACGGTTTGTCTAGATACGGGCTGAAGAGATGATCTTCTTTACCGCTGGTTTTCGCGTCCCACAGCTTGTTCCAATCGCCGTAAGTGGTGGGATTTTCCCGCACGTATTCCATGAAGCGCGCCTTGTTAATACCGGCGCAGGAGAACATGACGGTAACGCCCAACATCTCTTCTCTGGGCCAGGCGACGGTGGGCACGCCGGCGCGGTAGGCTATGTCGGCGTCGCCTGAAGCGTCTATGACGACTTTGGCCAGGATGGCCTGGCGCCCCATTTTGCTTTCGGTGATGACGCCTTTGAGCGCATTCCCTTCCAGGAGGGGGGCGACGACTGTGGTGTGAAGTAACGGCCGTACTCCCGCCTCCTGGACCAATCGATCCGCCACCACCTTGAACATCTCCGCATCCAACGCTTCGCTCTTCGACTGCGGCTCAGGATTCGTGCCGCCCAGCGCTCTGGCCCGCTGCTCAAACTCAATGCCAATCCCCTCCACATCCGTCGTTCCTTCATGACGATACCAGGCAATCCCCTCCACGCCCACCTGCGAAATGACGCCGCCAAAACAGCCGTACCGTTCCGCCAAAATGACCGAAACTCCCGCCCGTGCCGCCGCCACCGCCGCCGCCAATCCGCCCGGCCCGCCCCCAACAACCAGAACATCCGTCTCGGCCATCACGTCAATCGCTCTTTCCGGCTCAACAATCTGTCTCGTCATTTACCCTTTGCGCTCTCCGCGCCCTCTGCGGTTAATTCTTCCTAAACCGCCGCCGCCCCATGCTCCATCGTCAAAGCCACAATATCTTTAGCGCTCACTTCCCGCGAGGGGATTCTGCGCTGCACGGCCAGCGCCGCCGCCGCGCCCATCGCCTGCCCCATCGCCATACAAATGCACTGCGCCCGAATCCCAGCCAGCGCCATCCGCTGTGCCGAAACAATCCGACCGGCCACCGTGATGCGTGCGCTGCCTTTAGGAATCAACGCCCGAAAGGGAATTTTGGGCAACAAATCAGGCGATTCGTGAAAATGAACGTCGCAGCCCCGTTCCTGGCTGTGCATGTCAATGTAATTAAAAGCATTGCAAACTTTGTCTTCAAAATCAGCGGCCTGCAAGAAATCCTTCTGGGTGATGATGTATTCCCCTTCGGCGCGGTAAGTTTCGCGGGCAACGGCGCGGGGGTACATGGTTTTCAGCACGGCTCGCTCACAGCCGGGGATCGATTGCGTCACAAATTTGAACATGCGTAACATACGGGCGCGACCTTCAAGATTAGCGGCCGTTTGCCCCGCCGCATCCGATGTGTCCGACTGGTAAATGTGGGTGCCGTTATGTCCGCCATGATCAAGATAATATTTGAACGGCAGCATGTTGGGATAGGCGTAATCACCCTTTTGCAGCTCGCCGCTGGCCATCGCTTCTTCGTAAATTTGCTGTACCTCTTTCTCCCAGACTTGTTCGTGTTCAATGCCTTCAATTTTGTATTGATAGGAACCTGGCTGGCGCACTTCGTCGCGCATCACGCCTAAGCCAAGCGCGCGCACAATATCCGAATCACCCGTAGCGTCAATGATCTCCCGCGCTTTGATAATGCGTTTGATGCCGCGTCCCAGCGATGTAATCTCCCAACAATCCCCTACCGCTTTGACATCGGCAATGAATTCATGGTAATGAATGATGACACCCGCCTTAGCAGCTTCCTCTTCAGCGACGGCCACATAAATGGGGATATTGATGTAGCTGTAATAGCCAGGAGATTCTACCGGTCGCCTTTTGGCATAATCGGGAATCGGCAACCCCTCGATGCGCTTGGATTTGGTGTAAAGCTCCCAGGGAATGCCAAGGACGACCGGCCCATTAACGCTAAAAAAATGATTGGGCATATTGACCCCGCCGGCCGTCATCGTGCCGGCCAGCATTGACCCGGCTTCGATAACCGATGTTTTAACGCCTGCTCTGGCCGTTTGCAGTGCAGCGATGTGCCCGGCCGTGCCGCCGCCAGCGACAACAACATCAACCGTTTCCCGAACGGTTTTCATCGCGTTGTTTCTCCATATGGAAGTATCCGCTCAAGCAGTTTGCTTGAGCGGATACAAAATCAGTTGTAGTGGACAGAAGGCAAAATTACTTCTCAGTAACAACCCAGGTTTCGTACAGCCAATAATCTTCAGCCGGACGCGGATGGTAATCCATCACGCGAGTCCGAACCGCCTCGAAAGCGATCGGCTCATACAAGTAAATGAAGGGCGGGTTTTCTTGCATGTAAACTTGCAGATCTTCATATTGGGCTTTGCGTTGTTCGCGGTCTACAGTGGTGGAAATTTGGGCCAGATACTCGTCTATGGTTGGGTCTGACCAAGAGGAGTAAGCAGCGTCCCAACCACCCAGCGCGCCAGAAAGACGACGCAACGCTTCCCCGGAAAGCGTTGACCAACTATCGCCAAACAGCGGGGGTAGTTCTTTGGCCGCCTCAAGCTCCCAATACTGGCCCGATTCCATGATTTCAAGGTTTACATCAATGCCAACCTCGCCCAGGTAACCGGCTACAGCTTCGCAAACCTCTTCAAAGTGCATATACGCGCCAGCCGGGCAGGCCATATCCATCGAAAAACCATCTGCATAACCGGCGGCGGTCAACAATTCCACCGCCTTGTCGGGATCATAGCCAAATGGTTCCACAACGCCGAACCCTAGTTCGCCAGAGGCAACATACCCGGCCGCCGGCTGGGCAAAGCCATCAAAGAGAGCGTCAATAATCGCATCTACATCTACGGCGTAGTTCATCGCCTGACGCACCTGGGCGTCCATCGTAGGCTGATCAAGGCCGGTGGTAAGATTGTTGAAGGCGATATAGTAAATGCGCGTAACCGGGTATTTCATCACAACCACGCCTTCGGCGCCTAACAGACTTTGCGCTTCCTCAGAGCTGAGGCGGCCAACGACGTCTATTTCGTCTGCTTGAATAGCGGCAATGCGTGTGGATGATTCGGGAATGGGGCGGAAAATCAGCGTTTCAACCAGCGGATAGCCTTCCATCCAATAGTTGGGATTGGCTGTGTAGGTAATGTGGTCGCCCTTGACCCACTCCACAAACATGAAGGGGCCAGTGCCAATGGGGCGCTCCTGGAATCCATCTACGCCGACCTCGGCCAGATATTCATTCGGGATAATGGACCAAAAGTCGTGTAAGGTGACCATAAGTTCTGGGTTAGGCTCTTCGGTGGTCATCTTGATGGTGTAATCGTCAATTTTGTCAATGGAGACAACAACTAGATATTTATCTGTCCACTCGCCAACCTCTGAGCCAATCTCCCAGGTGGCAATGACATCGTCGGCATTGAACGCTTCGCCGTTATGGAAGGTAACGCCTTGACGCAGGTGGAAGGTATATTCTGTGCCATCTTCAGAGAGTTCCCAGCTTTCGGCCAAGGCTGGTTGAATTTCGCCGAAGCGGTCAAGATGAACCAGGCTGTCGTAAAGTTGGGTGGCGGCGTTGTCGGCATTGCGTTCGGCGGTGAGAGGAACGAATAGGGAGTTGGGGAATGTTGATAATGCAACGCGCAATGTCCCTTCTGGCCCTGCCGGCGCCGGGGCCGCTTCTACCTGAACCTCTACTGTGGTGATGACTTCGACTTCTCGTTCGACTTCAACTTCACGGGTAACAACAACTTCCTTTTCGACTTCGACGGTTTCTGTCACTACAGTCTCTGTAGGTTGACAGGCGACAGCAAAAACTGCGATGACCGTCAGTAAAATCTGCATACCAATCAATCGTTTTTGGGAAAACATGTCTAGCTCCTCCTTAAAAGGAAAATAGGGAATCTTTGGGCGTGGAATGTGGGGTAAGTTTTATTTTTGTGTGAGAGCGACCTCCTTTCGATCTTGTATGCTTTTGGCTCTGCATATTTGTGCCAAAGCTTACGATCCGTATTTGACATGACGCTCAAATTACATCTAAAATAAGTGGAAAACTATACCATCTGGACGGTATAGCTGTCAAATGAATACCGCTGTAAAAATTTCATTCAAGAGGCTAATAAAAATAGATGGGCATCGTTATTATTCATCAACAAAAATTTGATATTGATTGTATTATTTTCGACAAAGATGATACTTTGATCGCGTTCAATCCTTTGTGGGGACATCGCACTCAAAAATGGGTTGAAGCGATGGTGACCTCGTCTGGATTGGCAGTGAAGGTTCAAGGGGAGTTGTTTTCTATTTTGGGGTATTCAATGGAGCAAGCGAGCGCCCGCGCCGAAGGGCCTCTTGCCATCGCATCTATCGAAACGCTTTGTACGCTAGCGGCCGGCGTGCTTTGCCGACATGGTATGGCCTGGCATGAAGCGCAGAATCATGTTGAGTCTTGCGCCCAGGATACGATTTTGGCTGCTTTTGATCCAATGGAAATTCAACCAAGGGGGGCTGTGGCTGAGGTGATGCGCCAACTAACTCGCGCCAATATCTGCACGGCCGTTGCCACCAGCGATGATCGTTTAATGACGGAG
This sequence comes from Anaerolineae bacterium, assembly GCA_024762695.1. Taxonomy (GTDB): domain Bacteria; phylum Chloroflexota; class Anaerolineae; order Promineifilales; family Promineifilaceae; genus JACKCC01. The sequence goes on along the minus strand of JANTGY010000025.1, from coordinate 5,039 downwards.
GCGACGCTGGCCTATTTGGGAATTGACGATTTGGTTAGCGCTGTGATTTGCGGGGACGATCCTGTGCCTAACAAGCCGGCGCCCGATGCACTCTGGTCAATTTCTTCTCAACTAGATATTCCCCCCAGTCGGATTATGATGGTTGGCGACACGAAAAGCGATATGCAATTTGCGATGAATGCGGGGGCGGGGTTTCGTGTGGCCATGCAACCAACTATAAAAGCCGAAGATTCGCAGGTTTTGCAAGCCGATGCAACCATCTCTTCAATTGATGATTTGAAAACGTTTGAGACTATGGCGTCTCCCCCCTTTTTTCCATCCCCGGATTAGGGGGTAGAGCCGTGGGTCATGTTCATAATCAGCTGAAGGATTTCTTTGCGACGATCCAAATCAGGCGGCGCATAATGATGCACTTCTGAAAACCATAGACCGTCAACGGCTAAGCGAATCAATGTTGCCAATGCTGGATCTAAACGGCAGTCATCCACTTGCCGCTGCCAGTTGACGTATTTTTGCCGCATGAGTTGGTGCGCGCTGGGATAGCGTTCTTCAGCGGCAAATAAGCTGGCGTATAAACTGACATTATCGGGGTCGGAAATTTGTTCGATAGATGCTTTGGCATAGGCGCGCAGCCATGACCCGGCTTCATCCCCTTCGGTTTCGGCTAATTCTTTTAAGCGTATTTCAAATTTATTATTGTGGTATTCAAACAAAGCCTTGATGAGGGTTTCTTTGTTAGGGAAGTGATAAAGCAGCCCTCCCTTGCTAAGACCAGCCTCATCGGCTACTGCCTCTAGTGTCAGGTTGGTCAAGCCCTCGTTTTGCAATATACGGCTGCAAGCTTCGAAGATTTGTTGGCGCGTTTTTCTACTTTGTTGACGCATTAAGTAACCCCATCTTGATTTATCCGTTCATGTTTTTGATTGCCGTTGGACACTGACGCTAATTTTACGCTATTTTGCCAAACTTGTTTGGTTAGGTGAAAACGAATTAGCGTATTTTTTATCAAAATACTTGTTGTGGTTTACCTAACTCCATCAATTAAAGTTACTGTACCATCTGGACGGTACAGGTGTCAACGTAAAGACTGATCTTCTCATGTTATCAGGTCAATAAAATGCTGTGCACCCTGAAGAGATGGCGACTGTGTGTGGGGAAACGGCCGTTTCCCCACAACATACTTACGGTACTTCTCACGTATTAACAGAAAAGGGGTCAGTCACATTGATTGTGACTGACCCCGCGCCGACCCTCCCAGGATGACGAATGCGAACTTGATCGTTACTTAATCACCGGCAGCCGGTTCCGGCTCCACGACTTCAATTTCCTCATATCCGGTTATCATCGCCTTGATATTGGTGAAAACCGTCTGACCCGTCGTCGTCATGTACACATGAACAAGGAAAAAGGACAACAATGCAAAGGCGCCAATCGTATGCAAAATCGCCACAAACTCCAGGCTCAAATTGATGCCGAACGCCGGTAAATCATTGTAAAACATGTACAGCAACCCGGTCGTCACCATCACGGGCACAATCAACAGCTTAAAGCCCAGATAGGTAAATCGTTGCAGCGGATTGAGGCGAGACAATTCCTTGTTTTTACCCGGATGCGGTTCGTTCTTAAACATACCCAACGTGTAGTAACGTAGATGAACGGATGCCTTTTCGCCGCTGGGAACATAATGCTTCCATTCGCCGGTGGTGAAATACCAGAAGATGGTAAAAGCAACCATAAAAATCAACGACCAGGCAGTAATATCATGAATCTTGGTCACCCGCTCAAATCCAAACAAAGAGAAAGAACCATGAATTTCAAAACCGGTAATGCCTAGCAGCGCGATCTGAATCGCTTGAATCCAATGCCAAACCCGATTATATCGCTTGTAAACGTATACTTTTTGGGAACCATTATTTTCAATCATGATTATTTCTCTCCATTTTTGCCATTTTTACGGCCGTTTCTAAACCGGAAACCGCCATGTACCACGATCCCCACCACAGCCAGCCAGGCAAGTCCGACGCCAGTATTATGGACTAACTCGTTGTGATCGCGGCCCGGCATATAGACGCCTTCCATACCATCCAGCAAACCATCCTCATGGCATGATTCACAGGAGACAGCCTGTTCTTTTGGCGCAATCATGTGATTGAGCGGCCAGAGCATCTCTGTCTCGATCCAACCATATTCGCCGCTGTAATCGGCGCCATAAGCAGCCATGCCTGCTTCAAGAGCTAATCCCCAATCGTATGATTTCCAGTAAGCATTTTCGTCTTTACCAAATAGGTGCGGAACAGCAAGTGTATTGTTGCCGCTGTCATAAGGCTGAATGCCTTTAAATAGTTTTACGGGCCAGATACGTGAATCGGGATCGTCAGGGCCGCCATGCAGCACATTAATGGGAACCGTTTCGGCGCCGTCAGCGAATGGTTCCAAGTTCGTGTACGTTACCGTGCCATTGAACCAAATGTATTCAGGCGTTACATTCTTTTCCCAAACAAAATCACCTTTCTTGGTATCGTAAGTTACCCAGCCATTATCGTCCTTTTCTACAATGCCTTTGCCCTCGGCATCTTTGCGGCCGGCCGTAGACCAATCCCACCACATTTTGGTTTGCATCTCGCGGGCATAAGTGGGGATGTGGCAGGTCTGGCAGGCAATCTGATCGACATGATCATTAAGCTGCTCATCTTGCATGGGGCGTAAGCCGTGACAAGATTCGCAAGTCGCCGGATTGCCATCGCTGGCGGGCAAATCAACGCCGTGCGTATCTTTGCCGATGGCCTGATAGCGGCTGCCAGAAACGGAATGGGAATCTTCAACATGGCAGGTAGCGCAAGTGAAGTTTTCCCCATCGGGACTCATGTGAACGTCCAATTCGTAGCTGGGATTAGCCATCGTGGGGTCGAGGTCGCCATGCTTAACGGCCGCGCCGCCGCCGCCGTAAAAATGACAAGCCCCGCAGGTATTCCGACTGGTTGCGCCTACATTCTGGGCAATGTTAGCCAGATCGAGCGGTTCCCACATTTTTCCGCTTCCTGGCGGGAACTCTTTGGTTTCATAAACGGGATGGCCGGCGCCAACAGGGAACTTCTTGTAATCGCCGGTTGTGTCGTGACAGACCAGGCAGTCCACGTTATTTTCCGATGTGAAATCAAATTCATCATTGGCATAGCCATACCCAACATGACAACTGGTGCAGCGCGGTTCGTTGGAATCAATGGCTACACAATAGTTGTTGATGACGTTTTTCTTGCCCAGTTCCTGACCGGTATCCGGGTTGACGTACTCCCAAGTCCAGTGCAAGGTTTCATGAATTTGGGCGGCGGCTTCGGTGTGGCAACGTAGACAAGCGGCCGTCACTTCCGGGCCAGTGGCAAATTCTTGTTGCAATTCTTCAAATTGGCTGTGATCGGCCGTGGAGGCGGGCGGCTTGCTGTCATCTTGCTGCATGACGATGTTCGCCGTCAATGCTTGCGGTTCTACCGATGCTGGCGGCATTGATGCCACTGCGCTATCGGTAAACATACCGGCGCCAATCATGATGCTGGCGATTATTAAGACAAGCAGTAAACCGCCAGCGATTCCATAGGCAGTTCTCCGTTGATTCATTATGGGATTCTCCTTTCCATAAGTAAAACTAATGGTTTGTGACGTATTGCACAACTGCAACGGCTTTAGTATAATGATTCCTGTAGGCAAAATCCATTTATTGATAAGTTTTTATAAGGGTTTTTTCTAATGGTCACCTATTAAAAAGGTTAATGGATTATGAGAAAGACGATTGGATCGGGGCCTGGGAGGCCCCGGCTTTTGATGGAGGAAAGATGCTAAACGCCCACCAGCTCAACGTTTTTACTGTTGCTGCGGAAACATTGAATTTCACAAAGACGGCCAAACGGTTGCATTTAACGCAATCGAGCGTGAGCCAGCATGTTAAGGCTTTGGAGGCTCAGTTGGAGACGGATTTGTTTATCCGACACGGCCGTTCATTGGAATTAACAGATGCGGGCGCGATTTTGCTGCCTTTGGCCAAAGATATTGTGCAAGGCTCGATTCGGGCCGAGGAAAAGATGGAATTGCTCAAGCAGGAGGTGTATGGACATTTGGTTATCGGCTGTAATACTGCGCCGGGTAAATATGTCTTGCCGCTTCTACTAGCCGAATTTCACAAGCTGTATCCGATGGTGAAGATTGCTTGTCAAGTGATGCCCAAAGAACAGGTTCTCAATAAGATGGAGGAGGGGGAAGTGCATCTGGCGATGATGCATCTGGAGCAGAAGGAGCGCCAGGATGCTAATTTCCATCTCTATATCCGTGAACCGATTAGCCTGATTGCGCCGCCCGACCATCCCTGGCGAGAAACGGGCGTCATTGAGCCGGAAGAATTACTGAACGAAGATTTTATCATGCGCGAAGAAACGTCGGGGACATATTCGAGCGTTCGGGATGCGTTGGAGCAAGGGGGGGTTGATGTAGCTAAATTAGATACCTTCTTGACAATGGGAACATCTGAGGCAATTGCGTTGGCGGTGAAAAAGGGATTAGGCGTTGGCTTTATCTCCACGATGATCATGACTAAAATTTGCCCGGCGCAGGTCGCGCCCATCAAGATTCAGGGAACGGAGATTTTTCAGGATATTTATATTGGTCGTCAGACGAGTCGGCCAATTACGGCCGCTCAAGCTGCGTTTTGGGATTTTATTCAGATGCCGCGTATTTCTGAGTATCTGGCGGAAGAGACGGGGGCGGAGGTTAAGACGCTGCCTTTGTTGTCGTTGTAGTAAATTAACCGCGGAGATGCGGAGAGGCGCAGAGGATTTTTTAGGGGAGAGGCAGGAGGAGAAACGGCCGTTCCCCTTCCACCATCACGTTCTGACAAGGCCCCGGCGTACACGAATCAGGGTTGTAAACCCCCAGCCGAATCTGGACCGGAATCGCCTCCCCGGCGTTGAGTTCATGAAATTGCACAATGATGTCGCCCGGCTGCCAATGGATGGCTGGGGCGTCCAGGCTGTCGTGCTGGCTGATGATGTTGT
>JANTGY010000024.1 GCA_024762695.1 Anaerolineae bacterium | reverse complement strand
ACTCCTTTTGGCGTCGCCAGGCGCGCAGCGCCGAGGCGACGCCCCTTGAGTCTAGTCATTAATGTCTGAAGTGTATAGTTTTTTATGAGTTTGGAAAAACCCTGACATCGGTGTATTGGTTTTAATGGTTAAGATCGAGATGTTTATTCGACAATGACCTGTTCAAATACCTCAGTCTTGTTGCCATCCAAATCTTCGACGATGAAGCCGACGACGTACGGCCCTGGCGCGGCGTCCAGATCAATCCAGAAGAACATCTCGTCGCCGAAGGTGAGTGTGCCGCCTTCTTGGGTGGCTGTTTCGGAGACACGGCCGTTTCCATCCAAATCTAACCATTGCTCCAACACCGTAAACGTATCGCCCGATTGGGGATGAATCTCGCGCGGCGCGCCCGTACCGCCTTCGCCAGTGAAGCCAAACGCCTGCCGCAGTAAGCCATCTTGGAAGTACAGACGGGCGTAACGGGATTCGCCGCCGTCGGCATAGGTGTAAATGCCATCCACCGTGTAAACCGCATCTTCCGGAGCCGCGCCAAAGGTTTGCGGCGTAAAGCGAGCCACAACGGAGTTCACCCCGTCGTCAATGGCAAAGACGATGGGGTCCCACTCAAATTCCACCGAAAATTCGCCTTCGCCCCAATCTGGGTAGTAAATGCCGCCAATCTCGCGGATGGTGTCGCTTTCCAGATAATCGGCGTCGGCCAAAAAGACGGAGTTAGATGCCTGATCCACGAAGCCAACGAACAGGTAAACGTAGCCGACACTTTCGGCTACGCTGATGTCGGCGCTGAGCAGAATCGGTTGGCCTGGCGCGGTTACATTGTCGGAGACGACCAGCGGCGAGACGCTGATTTGTCCTGCTCCCGGCGCGTCCACCGGCGTTCCCCGGTCGGGCACGACGACGGTACTGGTCGTGGGGTCAATGGCGCGGCCCGTGTAATGGTAGGCCAGATAATCGTCCCACAGGGATTCTTGGGCAAAACGGTCGGCAATCGCTGCATACGATTCAGGCCCCGCCGCCGGGTTGCGGTACAACTCCGAATTAGGGAAATAAATGGAAATGCCTGTTGCTCCGGCCTTCTTGGGGCCATGCTTTTCGGCGATGACGGCGCGATCTAACGAGGTCATCACCTCATCCACCGCCTGGGTAACGCGGCTGCCGCCAATCTCTCGCCGGATGAGCTGAACGAAGCTGCCCAAATCAATGTAAGATGCCGGTACATTGCTGCCAAAAACGCTGGTGAAGGATTGGGCATAGGTGCGGGATTGAGCCACTGTGCGTTGATTTGCATCTTGCAGCGCAACGGCCAGGTCGTTGAAATCGCTCATTAGATTGGGCATGGCGGCCAGGTCAACGGCCGTAATCGTCACATTTTGCCCCATCTGCTGCGCCAATTGGTCGGCCGACATCGTGGAGCCACCGCCGCCGCCCAACAAGCCAAACAGCCCGCCCAACGGCGAACCGCCACGCAGCATGTCAGCGCGTTGGGCGTCATCCACAATACGCTGGTCTTCGGCGATGTAAGTATCCACAATCGAACGGCCCAAATCAGCCCCGGTCATATCAGGATTCTGTGTTAGCTCGCCCAAAAAGCCGGTGTAGGCCCAGCCCAGCGCCGGTTCCGTCTCCTGCGAGGCGACGGCGTAACGAGCGTGAGGAGCTAACGCGCTGAACACTTCAATGTGCGCCATCAAGCAAGCGTCCATCCCGATCAATTCAAACTGCTCAATGCCGGTTTGGGCGCGGATTTCGGCCAGCGCGTCGTCTAATTCATTCAAATACAACTGGTCGCCCAGCGCAGATGAGAGCGGCGTACTGTTGTCGTCCCTGCCCGCCGTCGGATCGCTCCAACCTCCCGGCCAACCCATGCCGTGATCGGACATGATGAGAACATGCTTGTCGGCGGGGAACGTTTCAACGGCCCAGGTGACGAAATCCACCAGCGTATCGCCATCGGCCATATTTGCTTCGCCAATATCTTCAATTTGCTGTGATTGAACTTGCTGCAAGCTGTTGTCTTGTGTGATGTAAAACCGTTTGGTCGAATCCCAGTTGCCATCGCCCTGATACCCGGCGCTAAAGCGATCCACCTGGGCGACGATATGAACGCGGTCGGTGGAACCGATTTTTTCCGCTTCGTTCAGGTCAAGATAGATGTCTTTTTCCAGGATTTTGTCGTCGGCGTCTTGATAGAGCATGATGAGCCAGGTTTGCCCTTCAGTGGAGGCTGGCGGGGGGATGAACGGCTCGGAATTGGTGGAGAAGTTGGAGGTGTCGGCCGTTGGCGCGGCGACATTGTTGGATTCGGCGGCTGGCGGTTGGGAAATTGGTTGACTATCAACAAAGCTGCTGCCTGAATCGCCGCCGGAAAAGCCGCCGCTGATCAGCATGTAGCCCACGAAACAGATGCCTACCAAAACTAAAATCCCAATCATTAGCTTACTGGGCTTGCCGCCGCTGCCCAGAGGAAGTGAAGGCAGGCCGCCGCCGGATGATGATGGGGGGCGGGGCGGACGGATTGAACTGCCAGATCCGCCAGAACTGCTGGGGCGCGGGCGCGGTGCGCTGGGGCGGGTTGTCTTGCGTCGCGGGGCGTCGGCGCGGTCGCGTCCGCCATCGCTGGTGGTACGGCGGCGGCGGCGTGTGGTAACGGTTCGTTTTTTGCTCATTTCTTTCCTCACTTTAGGGTCATTCTGATTATTTGGACACCGCGAAGGCCAGATTGGACACTGTTTTTTGGGCATGGTTCAAAATTGAGCAAACCATCTTTACAATTCTTGCTGCATTGGGCGACCACAAGGGTCGCCCCTACAGGAGGCGAATCGTAGGGGCGACGCTTGTGGTCGCCCAAAAAATGTAAGGATCATTTTGCTGAAAATGAACCATGCCGTTTTTGGATTGTAGCAGGGGGAAATGGCCGTTGGCAAGGCGTTTGGGTTCGGAGTGGCGGATTATTACTGCGGCTGTTGCCTCCCCAACGGTACTCCGAAGACTGCGTGCCTGACGACAAACGGCCGTTATCGTGAATCTAGATGTTGCAAAGCCAACTGCACGCGTTCGTCCACCGTTTTGGCTTCGCGGGGGAGTTTTTGCAGGGCGGATTGGGCTTCAACGATGCTGAACCCCAGCCCGGTGAGGAAGTCGATCACGTCGGCGTCTATATCGCTGACGAGGGGGATTGTGGTGGAAACGGCCGTAAAATCCAACTTATCGCGCAACTGGAACATAATGCGTTCGGCCGTTTTCTTACCAATGCCCGGCACACGTTGGAGAATAACCGGTTCCTCCTGCATAATGGCGCTTTTTAGCATCTCTGGGCTGAGCGTAGACAAAATCGCCAACCCCACCTTTGGCCCCACGCCGTTGACGCCCAGTACCAATTCAAACAGCCCCAAATCATCTTCCGTCTCAAAACCATACAGCGCCAATTCCTGTTCGCGCACAATAAAATGGGTGTGCAAGAAAATCGTGCGCCCCACACCGCCCACATCCTCCAGCACTGTCTTGGGCACAAACACGCGCACCCCCACGCCGCCCACAGCAACAATGAGGTTATCTTTTCCGATTCGTTGGACAGTTCCGCTTAGGCTGGCAATCATGCTTATCCTGCGTCATGCGTCTTGCGTCTGATATGACGCAAGATGCATGACGTTTCACTCATACAACGATTCAAACCGCTGATATTGGTAATGTGTAATCGCCACCGCCAGACCGTCGGCGGCGTCGTCGGGGCGGGGCGTTTCTTCCAAATCGAGCAGGTTTCGCACCATAAGCTGCACCTGCGCTTTGTTGGCCTTGCCGTAGCCGGTAACGGCGTCCTTGATTTTAGGCGGTGAGTATTCGCCGATGGGGAGACCGGCGTTGACTAACGCCAGCAGCAGCACGCCCCGCGCCTGCCCCACGCTGATGGCGGTGGTGACGTTACGCCCAAAAAACACCTCTTCTACTCCGGCCGTATCCGGTTGGTATTCGTCAATCAGTTGGTTGAGTTCCTGGTAAATAATTTGTAAACGAGTAGGGGCGTCGTCTTTGGGTGTGGTGGTGATGACTCCGTAGGTAACGGCCGTAAAACGGCCGTCCTCCACATCCACAATCCCATACCCCGTCGTCGCCGTGCCAGGGTCCAAGCCCAAAATACGCATCAAAAAAATGATGAATGCGAAATGATGAACGATGAAATTCCGCATTCATCACGCATCATTCATCATTCAATTACGCCGTTTCCATCGCCTTAATTGCTTCGTCGGTGATATCTAACGTCGAGTACACATTCTGCACATCGTCCAGGTCTTCAATCTTTTCCACCAGACCCATCACCTGAACCGCTTCTTTTTGGCCTAATTCAATCGGATTATTAGGATCGTAAATTAGATTAGCCTCTTCCATGTCAATGCCGGCATCGCTAATCGCCTGCCGCACAGTGGAGAAATCATCCACTTCTACAAAAATTTCCGTCACTTCGCCAAACTCAATATCTTCGGCGCCCGCTTCGGCGGCGACCATGAACAATTCATCTTCATCGACTTCGGCCGTAATGCCAATGTATCCTTTGCGCGTAAACTGCCAGGCGACCGAACCGGCATCGGCCATATTGCCGCCATATTTGCTAACCACATGGCGCACTTCAGCGATGGCGCGGTTGCGATTGTCGGTGACAACCTCAATCAAGATGGCGATCCCATGCGGCCCATACACCTCATACATCGCTTCATATAATTCGCCGCCATCGAGTTCGCCCGTGCCGCGCTTGATGGCCCGCTCGATATTGTCTTTGGGCATATTCTGCGCTTTCGCTTTCGCGACTGCCAATGCCAGACTGTTATTCATTTCCAGATCGCCGCCGCCTTCGCGAGCCGCAATCGTAATCACTTTTGCCAGGCGCGTGAATATCTTGCCTCGTTTGGCATCTGTCGCCGCCTTTTTATGTTTAATGGTAGACCATTTGGAATGTCCAGACATACTTTTCTCTCCGCGTAAATTCTAATTTGTTACCTGTTGGCTATTTTGTAATTGTACCACAATGGCAGGGGGAATGATGAATGCGGAATAACTTGCTGCCGCTTGCAAACTTGCCGCTTGCAAACTTGCCGCCTAAAATCAGCCCTGTGAAATTAATCATTCAAATTCCATGTTACAACGAAGTAGAGACTCTGCCGGAAACGTTGGCCGAACTGCCAACAAGCATTCCCGGCATTGATTGTTTAGAAACGCTCGTCATTGATGATGGCAGTCAGGACAATACTGTCCTTGTCGCTCAAGCGCTCGGCGTCAACCATATCATCCGCCATCCGCAAAATCGCGGGCTGGCTCGCGCCTTTCAAACGGGCTTAGATGCCTGTCTCCGTTTGGGCGCCGACATCATTGTTAATACGGATGCCGACAACCAATATCCGGGCCGCTTTATCCCCGATCTGGCAACGGCCGTACAGCGCGGCGAAGCGGATATTGTCATTGGCAATCGGCAAGTAGACGTTATCCCTCATTTTTCGCCCATCAAGAAGCTGCTGCAAAAGTTAGGCAGTTGGACGGTACGCACAGTGAGCGGCACAGAAGTGCCGGATGCGGCCAGTGGGTTCCGCGCCTATTCGCGCGAAGCGGCGCTGCGGCTGAACATCCTCACCCGTTACAGTTACACGTTGGAAACGATTATTCAGGCGGGTAAGCTGGGACTAACCGTGCAAAGTGTGCCCATTGAGACGAATGCCCCGACACGGCCGTCTCGCTTGCAACGTAACATGTGGCACTTCATCAAAGCCCAGGCGGGCACGATTATGCGTCTTTACGCCTTCTACGAACCGCTGCGGACGTTTAGCTACATCGCCTTTCCCTTTCTGATAGTGGGGCTGGGGGCCTGGCTGCGCTTCTTCTACTTCTTCTACACCAATCAAAACCCGACCGGCCATCTCCAATCCATCACCATCGGCACCGGGCTGATTTTGGTGGGCGTAATCACGCTTATTTTTGGCATTCAGGCCGACATCGCCAGCAAACACCGCCAATTGACGCAAGAGATGTTGTACCGGCTGCGGAAGATGGAAATTCAGACAGAGACGAGAGACAGTTCTAGTTGAGTTTGAAGATGAAGACGCCGTTACGGCCGTAAACCATCTCCATCTGCGGGTTGCGGGATAGTTGAGCCGGGTCGAAATAGCCGCCGCGCGCGCCAACGAAAATATGGGTAACGCCTTGCGTTCTCAGCCAGTCCGCTTGCACCGGGTCGCTCCAATCAGTTACGACCTCAGCCGTTTCATTAAAGTCGCGCGTAAAAAAATAGGAATCCTGATCATAAATATGATCAATGGGCGGCGTGGTAACGGCCCGCCCCGTTAGTGGCAAGAGCCAGGCGCCGCCGTCGCTGGCGGCCCAGGTTTCGCCCAACCATTTCCAGCCGCTCACGGCAATGACGGCCGTTTCCGGCAAACGCTCATTCACCCAATCTAACCCCGCCACATCATCCGTCCGCGCCAAAATGGTTTGCAGATTGAGAATTGTCACCTGTTGCCGAACGCCAAACAAGCCCGCCGCCATTAACGCGCCGCCCAAAACGACATTGCCCATACTCTCCCAGACCCAATCCCGCCGCTGCCAGCGCAAAAAACGGTCGGCGGCGACGGCCAGAACAAGCGCCAACGGCAAAAAGAGGGTGATGTACATGCTGTTGAGGTTTGCCAGCCCGGTAATGGAAGGCAGCCCCAGTCGTTTGCTATTGAGCAGAATGAATAATACGGCCGTCCAGCCCACTAAAAGCAACGGCAGCCAACTCCAGGCCCGCCGCCGCAAGCCGGCGATTAACAAAAAGGGCAGCGCCGCCGCCGCCAACCACAGAAATGCCGGTTCCCATCCCGTTTGGACATAACGCACGGGAAAGGCATTGTAATTATTGATGGGATTTTGGTTGATATTGGCCGGTTCAGCCGCCGCCATCAACTGCAAAAAGCGCGGCGAAACGAGGAACAAGGCTAAACCAGCGGCGGCAGCAAGCCAACGGCCGTTACGCCCCCAACTCGCCAGCCACACAATCGCCGCATAGGGCAAGAAAAAGAGGAAAACGCGCACATGGATGAGGAACAGCCCCGCCGCTAAGATGCCGACCACCGGCCAGGCAACCCGCCAACCGCGTCCGCCGCGCACCAACAGCCAGATAAAAGCCAACAAAACAGGCATGATGAACATCGCCGTCAACTGCGTTAGCCGTCCCCAGGTAACGTAGTAGCCGGGGAAGAAGAAGGGCAATCCCACCAAAAAGGCGGCCAGCAACCCGGCTCGTTCGCGGCGGGTTATGAGGATGACGGCCGTGTAAACCGTCAGCGGGATCAGACTGTTAATCAGTTGGCCGACAAATAATAACAGCCGGGGCAGCGACCAGCCCGTCATGAACAATAAGCTGGCTGAAATCGCATGGAAACCGTAATGATACGGCGCATCTTCAACAGGGAGAAACGGTTCGTAGCTGCCCGGCATTTGGCCGCTGTGGGTCATCACGGCCGTAATCAATCCATGTCGGCTGGCGTCCACCCAGGGCGGGAAGGCGAGGTCGCGCACGGCCAATAAGCGGGTGGCAAAAATGAGGAGAATGAGCGGGGCGACGAGATGGCGGAGCAGCGGGGTGGCGGAGCGGCGCGGCAGCGCGGCCGCGCCACGCTTTCGCCATAAAACGAGGACGGCCAGCCAGCCCAGGCCAAAGACAAGCCAAAGCGACCAGGAGCGCCAACGTCCGCCCAAAGTCGTTAACCCCAACCACAGCAGCGGCCAGACGGCCGTTCCCACTGCCAGCGCCGTTCCCAACCAGACAAATGGATTGGCAAGCACAGGCATTTTGCTATATTTCTCGGCCAGCAGCAGCGCCAACGCGCCGGGCATAAGCAAAAAGATCAACGCCAGCAGCATGATGGGGCCGTCCTGGGCCAGCATCGCGCCCAATGATTGCCCGGCGGAGGTCCACGAAAGTTGGTAGCGGGCGACAAAATAGAGGTCTTGCGCGTTTGTGGCCGGCACGGCCGTTGCCAGCGGCCCGCCGTCAACTCGCAGCGCGCCCCCAGCATGAACATCCAGGCTGTAACCCCACACCGAAACCGGGTTGTCGCCGCTCCCGCTGAAAACCAACGTATAGCGGCGTTGGGCGGAATGGGGCTGCGGCGTAAAACGCAGTTTGTAGGTTTGGTTGTGGGTTAAGGTTGAGGTTGTTAGTTCTTGTTCGGCAATGAGCGTGTCGGCGTCGTCAAATAGTTGGATGTGGAAACGGCCGTCTTCCCCTTCAGTTGCCTCTCCATGCCGCACCAAAAGCAGTTCGATTTCGCTCAATCCATCCCAACGGGGCACAAAATCTTGCCGCAGCGTCAGCCCGGCTTGCGGCGCAGGCGGCGCGCTGTCGGCCCGGCGTTGGCTCAGGTCTTCGGCGAGGATGGGTTGAATAACGGCCGTGACTTCCTTCGGCAGCCCCCGCCCGCCCAACAGTGTCAGCCAAACCAACAGCAGCCCGGCCCCCAACCAGGCCGACCAGTTTGCAAACTTTCGTCTCCAATCGCTGGTTTCCAGTCTCCAATCTCCCTTCGATAACAAAAAAGCCGCTGCAAGAGCGGCTTTTGGTAGTAGTGGCGCCAACTAGATTCGAACTAGTGACCTAGGGCTTATGAGTCCCTCGCTCTAACCAACTGAGCTATGGCGCCTAAAGCGAATGGAATTATAGCCAACTACGCCCGCCCTGCCAAATTTTTCAGCAAGTTTCAGGTGGCAAATCGCAAGTCGAAGCAAGTTACAAGTCGTGTCAACTTGCCACTTGCCACGTGCGCCCCACTTTAAGGGATCACAATCTGGAAAGGAATGGGGATAAACACCAACACAAACAAGATTAGCGTAAAAATGGCAATCGCGCGCCGTTTACCATCCAAAGGCGTCACATCATCCAACGGTTCGGCATGAACGCGGCCAAAAACGGCCAGCAAGACAATCCAGACCGCCCACATAAACGTGCCGGTGACGATAACCAGCAAAGCCAGGCTAAAAATGACCGGCCAAAACAATTGCTTCGCTTTTCTGCCAAATAAAACATAGGCAACGTGCCCTCCGTCCAATTGGCCGACCGGTATCAAATTCAGGCCGGTGACGAGCAGCCCCACCCAACCAGCCCAGGCGATCTGATTCAGACTCACATCCAGACCATCGGCAGGCAGCATGCGGCCCAAAATGACGATTTTGGACAGCGCGTACAAGATAGAGTTGCCTTCGAGCAAGTAGCCGCCTTCCGGCAAGGGACCGACTGGCGAGGTTGACAAGCCATACCAAAGCAAAGGCAGCGCAAATACCATGCCCGCCAGCGGGCCGGCGACGCCTACATCCAGCAGCGCCCGCCGATTTTTAACCGGGGCTTTAAGTCGAATAAAAGCCCCCATGGTGCCAATGAGCGAAAATTGGGTGGGCATGGGGATGAAGTAAGGCAGCGAAACAGGAACCTTATGATAACGGGCGGCAAAGTAATGTCCCAATTCATGCGCTCCCAAAATCAACATCAAACTCAGGCTGAATTTCCAGCCCAACCACAATTGGCTGAACGCTTCTTCAGGTATGCCGCCTACTTCGTACAACGCCCCGGTGTAGAGGGTGGACAGGACGGTGGCGATGAGTAGAATGAGGTTGACAATCCATTTTGAAGGGGGGGGATCGAAAACGACGGGCATGGCGATGAGAGCGATGCGCTCTTCTTCATGGCGGATCATGGGGGTGAAGCCTTGTCGCTCGAACCGGGCGCGTAATTCATCGAAGCAAACGGCCGTATCCTGCAAAAAACGGCCGCGAAAACGCACATGCCCCGGAAGGGGCGCATCCAGCGTAGTGTCAAACGCCACAAACAAATCGGCGATGTCGTCACGCAGCGCTTCTATTTTATCCAGAGGCAAGCTTGTGGGCGGGGAAGCATCCATAAAGAGATTAGAGGGAACGGCCGTTATCCGTTCGCCCCTTCATCAGCCATCTCTTCATCATCATCCCCCCAACCCACAATCCAAATACAGGCTCCAGCCACCAACGTCGTAATCAGCAGCAGCCAAAACCATTGGCTGGGTTCCAACCCCACATCTCGCGCCTCAATCACCAACAAGATGTCCATCCCTAAGGCCAAAACAAACCAGGCCGCCAAATTAGGATGATTTACAACCCAATTTTTTATAGTCGTCATAGAATCTCCGTCTCTGTCTCTATCTCGGTCTCTGTCTTTCCGTCCTATCCCTTCTGTAACCGCCGGTCGCGCAGCACCTTAATCATAAGCTGTGTATTTTCCGGCTGCGATTCGGCGACCGCTTGTCGCCAGGCCGCCGGCAAATCAGCCTTATTGGCGGCAGCGAAGGCTTGGCGATCAAAAATATGGCGCAGTTCGTCCGGCGCGTCATCCGGCAAAAAGGCGGCGATAATTTCACATACATGGGCGTTGGCCGACTTCTCCACTTCTTCCAAAATTGCCAGACCCACCGTGCCCGCCGTTGTCAGGGGATGAATGAAAATCTGCTCAATCCGCGCCGCCTGGCTGTCGATATGCCAGCCGACCACAGCGTTCACTTCCGCGCCAATCTGGCCGATAAAATAGCCCCGTTCGCTTAGAGCCATTAACAACTCGGCCCGCTTCATTTTAACGGCCCCGTTTGTCGCCTTCTGTATGAGCAATAACATGGAAGCGATGTCGGAGGGGCGCGCCCGCCGGATTTCCAGGTCGTCGGGGCGGTCTACAGGCTTGGGCGCAGTAGCGGGCGGAGCGGCAATGGGTTGGGTCGATTGACTGGCGGATTCCTTTTCTGGCGGCGGGGCAGCCGGTTTAGGCGGCAGCGGCGGCAGAAGTTTGGTGCCCGCCAGCTTCGGATCCGGCAGCCGCTTCCAGGCCATGTGGAACTGTTTTTCGGTGGCGGTCATCAGGCCGTTGGTGTCAATGACGATATCGGCTTGCGCCACTTTTTCTTCTTGCGATGGTTGGGCTTTGATGCGGGCGACGGCCGTTTCCGTGTCTATTCCCCGGCAAATGCGCAAACGATCCAATTGACGCTGCCGTGTGCAGCGCGTCACCCAAATCTGGTGGCAGATTTGCGCCAATGCGCCTTCCAAAAGCTTGATCGCCTCAATCACAACAATATCGGCGTCGCTTTCCTCAATCCGCTTCACAACTTCGCGGCGCACTGGCGGATGGGTCATTTCTTCCAAATCGCGCAGCGCTTGCGGGTCGTTAAACACAATCTTGCCCAAGGCGCGGCGGTCAATACGGCCGTCTTCCCGGCGCACATGCGGGCCAAAAGCCACCGCGATCGCCGCCTGCGTTTTTGCGTCATGATTCATCAACTCATGTACGATTTTGTCAGCGTCAATCGCCAGCGCCCCTTGGTCGGCCGCCAAACGCATCACAGCCGATTTTCCCGTAGCGATATTGCCCGTTAAGCCGATGATTAACTTACCTGAAAACCGGGTTGGGGCCGCCTGCTCACTCATGCGTCATTTTCTCCCACTGCGCCATTAACTGCTCCAAATGCGATTCCATCGTCCCATATTCTACGCTTAGGCCGCGAATCTTGTCAAAACTCTGAGCCTGCGTTGCCGCCTGCATCTGTTCGCTCAAAAGGGCCAATTTTTCTTCAGCGGCAGCGATGGCATCTTCTACTTTCGCTAACGCTTCTTCCCGCTTGCGTTGTTCGTTTTTACTTAGGCCAGACCCATTGCTTGGCGTCTGTGCTTTGGCGGCGGCGCGGGCTACCGCCGCTGCTTCCTTAGCCTGTTCTCGTTCTCGGTCGCGCTCGATTATGAATTGTTGGTACGAGCCATTATGAACGCGGAGACGGCCGTCCTCCAGATTCCAAATTTGCGATGCCAGCCGGTCAACCAGATAACGATCATGGCTGACCAGCAAAATCGTACCCGTAAACTGCTCCAAAGCCGATTGCAACGCTTCTTGCGCTGGAATGTCCAAATGATTCGTCGGCTCATCCAGCAGCAAAAAATTAGCCCCCTGCAATGCCAAAATCGCCAAAGCCAATCGCCCTCGTTCGCCGCCGCTCAAATCGCCGACTAATTTATACACATCATCTTGTCGGAACAGATAGCGGGCCAAATAGTTCCGCGCCTGGCTGATGTCCATATTTTCATAGCGCAGCAGTTCGTCAAGAACCCGGTTTTCCAGGTTAAGATTGTCATGCGCCTGAGAAAAGTAACCGAAATGGAGACTGGCTCCCGGTTTAATTTGGCCCGACAAAGGGGCGATTTCATCCAAAATAGCGCGTAGGAAAGTTGTTTTACCCGTGCCATTGGCGCCGATGAGCGCGGCGCATTCCTGGCGATGCAGTTCAATTTTGTCGGCATTGAACAAGGGATTGCCGGGATACCCAATTTGCAGCGCATCGGCGCGGAGAACGATCTTGCCGCTGCGATGAGAGGCGTGCAAGTTCATGTTTAATTGGGGCGGTCGGGACGGCCCGCGCAGCTGACCAATGCGCTGATGCAATTCGCCGACTGTTGAGGCCGGCCGTCTCAAATCAAGAGAACCGGACACCTGCGCCCAACCTTTGCTGCGAAGCTGGCTCAGGACACGCAAGCCGCCCACGCGCACCGCTTCTACTTCGCGGCTTAACCGGCTTAGTTTGCCCTGGGCCATCTGCGTGCGCTGGCCGGCCATATTGCGCCGAATGTAATCCATTTCTTTGTTAATCCGTTCGCGGAAATCGTCAAATTCGGCTTGCTGCCGCTCCCAACGCTCTTGACGCTGCATAGCGTAGGCGCTGTAGTTGCCCCGGTAGGTCTCGATGCCGTCATGCCGCATTTCCCAGATTGTGTTGACGGTTTTGTCGAGGAAGTAGCGGTCATGGCTGACCAATAAGATGGCTCCCGGCCATGACTTAAGCGCGTTTTCTAGCCATTCAATCGCTTCAACGTCTAAATGGTTGGTCGGCTCGTCTAAAATGAGGAGATTGGGGCGTTCCAGCAGCAGTCGGGCTAGCAGGGCGCGTGTTTTTTGTCCGCCGCTCAAATGATCGAGGGACAATGTCCAGTCTCCTTTGGTAAAGCCCAGCCCGGTTAGCGTTTGTTGGATGCGGAGATCATAATCGTAGCCGCCGGCCAATTCAAACTTCTCTTGCAAGGCGCTGTAGCGTTCAAATAGTTCATCGTCTAGTGCGCCTTCGGCTAATTGACTCTCCATCTGGCGCAAGCGGTTGGCATCGGCGCGTACATCAGCGAAGACGGTTAGCATTTCGTCGTAGACGGTGTGGACACGGCCGTTAAACGCCTGCGCCGATTCCTGATGTAAATAACCCAGTCGGGTTCCTTTAGCCAGATGAAATCCACCGCTGGTGGGCTGGCTGTAACCGGCCAAAATACGCAGCAGGGTTGTTTTGCCGACGCCATTTGGCCCCACCAAACCCACCTTCCCCTCATTAGGCAGGCTGACAGAAACGCCGCTAAAGAGGTCAACCGCGCCAAATGATTGGCCTAAGAAAGATGCTGTCAGAATAGCCATGCTACAAGTATAAAGGAACGAGGACTGGGGGACGAGATTTACTCGATCCTCAGTCCTCGCTTCTCATTTTATTTTAGGTTTGAAATGAATTAGTTGAGGTATTGGCGCAGATGGCCGGCGAAATTGGGGTGACGCAGTTTGCGCAGCGCCTCTTTTTCGAGCTGGCGGATACGCTCGCGGGATAGGCCGAACATTTCGCCCACTTCTTTGAGCGTGCGCGATTCGCCGTCTTGCAGACCGTAGCGCAAACGCAAAATGCGGGCTTCGCGCGGGGTCAATTGGTCTAAAATGTCGCCCAGTTCTTCGGTGAGCATCTGGCTGGCGACGGCTTCGGCCGGCGGCGGCGCTTCTACGTCTTCGATGAAGTCGCCCAGTTCGGCGTCCGATTCGTCGCCAACGGGCCGTTCTAAATGCACAGGCTGGCGGCTGGTGCGCAACATCCAGCGCACGCGGTCGGCGGGCAGTTCCATGAATTTGGCGATTTCCTCAGCGGTGGGCTGACGGCCGTATTCCTGCTCCAATTCCTGGGCAATCTGGTACAGCTTGCTGATGCGGCCGCCTAAATGGGCCGGGATACGAATGGTACGGCCGTGATTGGCTAAGGCGCGGGTAACAGCCTGCCGAATCCACCAGGTGGCGTAGGTGCTGAACCGGTTGCCGCGCCGGTAATCATATTTTTCTACCGCCTTCATCAAGCCGACATTGCCTTCCTGAATCAAATCCAGAAATTGCAAGCCGCGCCCGCGATACTTTTTGGCGATGCTGACGACCAAACGGGTGTTGGCCCGAATAAGGTGCGCGCGTGCGGCGTCTCCAATTTCTTTGGATAGGGCTAGACGATCTTGCTCGTCAAGCGTTAATTCTGTTTCAGCGCCGTTTAACTCTAATGTTGCCGCGCGCCCAGCCTCAATTTCCATAGCCAATGTCACTTCTTCATCGGCCGTTAGCAGGCCCTGCTGCCCCATTTCACGGAAATATAAGCCAACCGAATCGTCAATAGGCACATTACTCAAGTCGAACAATGGCGCCGTATGCGGCGAGTCGTCCGCCGGCGCGCCAGTCGGGCTGATCTTGCTAAAAGCATCTTTGGCAAGATCGTCCATCTGATTACCGCCGCTCAAGATTAAATCAGCCTCTTCCTCGTTTTCGTAAATGGGGATATTGGCGGCCTGAGCTTCTTCCATTATTGTTTCTAACAAAGAAAGATTTGTTTCGATGTCTGGCCACGCTTCCAGGATTTGATCATAGGTGATAAACCCCTGCTCCGCGCCCTCGTTTAACAATACACTAATACCAACAACGTCCATTTCTTTCGCAAATGGATTATCTCGTTCACTCATAGAATTATAAGCTCCCACATCTCCTATTTAATTTTTATTGGGTAAGGGTTATTGTGGGGTGTGACCTCTCTTACCTTTTCGTGCCTCTTCACTGCACAGTGATGCAGTCTAGCATATTCAAAGACCAAAAGTCAAGCATGAAAATGGTCTAAATAACAATTTGTTAATATGTGTTTTGGGGAAAGAAAAACAGGGGGAGATCATTGGCCGAGTAGAGCGTCTACGCCTAAAAATGGGGTGTTTAGCACAGCCGTCCCCAAGGTTAAATCCAGGCGGCAATCTAACGGCCACTGCCCGCCGATTGACGGCCCGATTGTGATGGTTTCTCGCTCGGTAACGCCCCACCAATCTAGCATTTTTAGCGCAAATTCGGCCCGACTCATTTCTTGCCGCCCAGCGACGTTGATGATGCCGGTAAAGTCGTTGACGGCTAATTCCAAACAAGCCAGGCTCAGTGTGTTGACCCAAACGGGATTGCGAAGCTGATTATCAAACAAGGTGACGGGCTGCCCGGCGCGCAAGGCGGCAGCCATCCACTGCGTGCCATGATCCATTTCGTCCAAACTATAGATGAGTGAAGTGCGGACGATGACGTGATTATCGTATGCGGCAATGATTTTTTCGGCGGCGGCTTTGACACGGCCGTATGCGTTGACTGGGGTGGGCGCGGCTGTTTCGTCATAGAGCGGCTCTGTCCCGTCAAAAATACTGTCGGTGGAAATATGAATGAGGCGCGCCCCAACCTGGGATGCGGCGCGGACGAGATGTGCGGCGCCTTGTATAACGACGGCTGCCATATCGGCGCTGCGGTTGGAACCGGCGGTATGGATGATGACATGGGGCTGGAATTGGGCGACGAGATGGGTTACGGCCGTTTCATCCCGCAAATCCAGCCGCCGCCCTGATGCCAATTTGAGCGGGTCATGTTGATAAAACGTATAACAAACTTCATGCGTTTGGGCAGTCAATTGGTCTGCCAACGAAACCAACCCTCGCCCCAGATAACCGCTCCCCCCCGTAATCAACACCCGCCGCGCATCACCCATCATTCAGCGTTTGGCATTCATCATTTCGGCCATTTCTGTCAATTCCGCCTGCCGCAGCGCATCCCTGGCCGCTGCCTGCTGCGCCGACTGTTTACTGCTGCCATCTCCCTCGCCCCATATCTTATCGCCTACCATAACCTGTACCGTAAACGTCTTGGCATGGTCTGGCCCCGATGAACCAACCACCGTATAACGCGGCGTGATATTAAACTGCGCCTGCGCCCATACCTGAAACTCGCTTTTGGCGTCGATGTGTAACGAATCATCCAAAATTGTGGTTAGCGCGGGGCGGATGAGTGGTTCGGCAATCATCCACACGGCGTCTATCCCCTGATCTAAATAAACAGCCCCGCTTAACGCTTCAAACGCGGCGCATAAAATTGGCGTTCGGTCACGACCGCCGCTGTCTGCCTCACCCGCGCCCAGCCGCAAAAAACGGCCGATTTCCAACGAACGGGAAAAATCGGCTAACGTTTCCGTTCGCACCAAAGCAGCCCGCAAACTGGTCAATTCTCCTTCTCTCATTTCGGGGAAACGATTATAAAGGTAAGCCCCCACCAAAAAATCGAGCGCCGCATCGCCTAAAAATTCCAGGCGCTCATTATCTTCCAGAGCTAGTCCTGGGTTCTCGTTCAAAAAAGAACGATGCGTCATCGCCCGCGAGAGCAGCGATTTGTCTTTGAATTGGAGGTCGAGGCGAGTTTCTAGTTCTTGCAAATCATCCATTGTGTGTGGACGTAAAGCGTAAAACGTAAAACGTAATCAGTTCGCCTGATTACGTTTCACGTTTTACGTTTCACGTTTTCATTCCTCATATTCCTTAAAAATCAACACCGCATTATGCCCGCCAAAGCCGAAAGCGTTGTTCATACAAACGCGGACGCGGGCAGGTCGAGCTTTGTTGGGGATATAGTCCAGGTCGCAAGCGGGGTCGGGGGTTTCGTAGTTGATGGTGGGGGGCAAAATTTGGTCGCGTATCGCCAGGGCGCAAAAGACGCTTTCAATGGCGCCGGTGGCCCCCATAATGTGGCCGGTCATGGATTTGGTGGAGCTGACGGCAACTTTGTACGCATGATCGCCAAATGCCCCTTTGATCGCGGCTGTTTCCGATGAATCATTGAGCGGCGTAGCTGTGCCGTGCGCGCTGATGTAATCCACCTCTTCGGGCGGCAGACCGGCGTCGGCCAGCGCTTTGCGCATGGCGCGGGTTGCGCCGTCGCCATTCTCGGCGGGAGCGGTGATGTGGTGGGCGTCGGTCGTCTGCCCATAGCCGACGACTTCGGCGATGATGGTCGCCCCGCGCGCCTGGGCATTTTCCAGGCTTTCCAGAACCAACATGCCGCAACCTTCACCGACAACGAGACCGTCTCGATTGCCATCAAATGGCTGAGGCGCGCCGCTGGTTTTGGTAGATGTTGCGCCCGCGCGCTCGAAACCGGCTACGGCGACAGAAGTCATGATGGTCTCGCTGCCGCCTGTCAGGACGGCGTCCAATTCACCGCGCTGGATGGCTTTGAAGGCGTGGCCGATGGCGTCGGAACCGGAGGCGCAAGCGGTGGCCAACGTGTTGCTGGGGCCGTAAATGCCGTAATCTATGGCCAACATGCCGGCGGCGCCGTTGGGCATGATCATGGTGATGGCGAAAGGGCTGACGCGGCGCGTTCCTTTTTCCAAGACGATGTGTTCCTGGTTAACTAATGTTTGGATACCGCCAACGCCGGTGCCGATGAAGATGCCGATGTTTTCCCGGTTCTTGTCGGTGACGGTTAGGCCGGATTGCTGCATGGCCTCGCTGGCGGCAATGGTGGCGAACTGCTGGAAACGGTCGCGGCGGCGCACTTCGCGGCGTGGCAGATAGGCGGCGGGGTCGAAATTTTTGACTTCGCAAACGCCGCCTAAGATGTGGTCGTCTCTGGTTAGTTGGATGGGCGGGCCGAGGCCGGATGTCCCGGCGAGTAGAGCGGCCCAGGTATCGGGGACGTTATGGCCCAGCGGGGTGATGAGGCCGGTTCCGGTGATGACGACGCGGTGGATGTTGTTGCCGTTGTTCATTCTTGTTCTCCAAATGACGGATTTACGGGTTCTCGCTTCCGATATGTTTTTTTGTTTGCCAGCGCTGCTCGTATTTGGCTAGAACGGCCGTAAACGCATCTTCCAAGTTCACGTCGGCGGCGGTAGCCAGTTGGCAAAGGCTGTACAGGGCGTCGCCTAGTTCGGCGGACAGGTTGGGGGTGGGGTGGAACGGCCGTGCCCCATAATCCATCCCCACTAAAATTTCCTTCGCCGCTTCGCCCACTTCGCTAACTAAATCTAAAGCATAAACACTAGGAGAGCGGTGTAAGTTATGCTTTTGGGCAAATTCTCCTGCGCGCGTTTGCCAATTCATATCTTTGCTTAATGTCATAGTCGAATTCCGGAAAGGTGTGACGGCCGTTATTGACCGGATTATAGCAGGACAAGGGGCAGGTAAACAAAACGCCCTCTCGTTGGAGAGGGCGTCATCTTACAGAAATGGGGGATGCAGCGGGTTTTATTGACCTAACCCCTGCAACGCGCTCATGCCGGCGCCGGCGGTCAAGCCAATGGCGCCCAAAATAGCGGCAACGATTAAGCTAACAATGAAAACGGCGACCCAACCAATAATAATGGTAAAGAGCGCTTTCGTATTATCAATGTCCAGCCCTTGTCGTACGGCAATAAAGCCGGTGGCAATAGACCATATCCAGCCAATGAAACTGCCGCAAACAGGAATGATTGCCAAAATGCCAGGAGCTTGAGCAAAACCAATAACGCGCAGCATTTCGCCCATTGTCGACTGACCGCCAAAAAAATTAGTGCCTACAAAATAGGTAACGGCCGCCCAGACAAACCAGCCAATGTAAGCGGTAAGTAATGTTTGCAGAAAGCTGCCCAAGAAGCTGCCGCCCATCATAGCGTTGATACCGCCGCCAATGAGACCGCCAACAATTGCGACAACGCTTACCACAATGGCCGCTTGACTGGTCGCGCTTTCATCCGCTTCAATCTCTTCGTAAGTATTTACATCTAATTTGAGTACGCCGATAATACGATCGATCATTTTGTGCCTCCTGTAGGCTGTTATTAACTGCTAGCAGCTTGTCGGAGAAAGAATTTTTGGACGCAGATGACACAGATTTTTTGATGTTTTTGCCATAAAATATGCGTTATCAGCGTTAATCTGCGTCCCATTTTGACTTCTCCGATAGCTTGCTAGATTGTCAAGAATAGTGTTGAATGTTTGTTTCAGTCACTTAAATAAACACAGTACAATGCAGTTGGTTGCTTTAGTCCTCTGTTTTCTGCTTGGTTCGTATAAGCCCTCCGTTTAATGCTAAATTGAGCCGCGCTGTTTTTGGCGGCGTCGATACAATCTAAAAACAAAAACGATTAATGAAAGCGCGATTATCCCAGCCAGTATAGGAAGTAAAATGGCAAATAAAGACATGAAAAATGCCGTTACGTCTTCAGCCAGGCTGACGGCCCAGTTGCCGGTTCCGGCGGTGGAAGCGGTGACGACGGGGCGAGCGATGCCTTTGGCGGCGTGTACGCCGCCGGCCAAAATTAATCCTGCCGTTAAAGTGAGCGCCGGATGGATGTCGGTGATGACGTTGGCATTGGCGGCGAACAAAACAGCGCCAGCAGCGGGTCGGATGAAGGTCTGGATGCCGTCGTTGAGGGTGTCTACGGCTGGGATTTTGTCTACGGTCATCTCGATGAGGAGTAAAATGGTCAAGATGCCAATTGCCCACCAACTGCCCAAGACATCATACGGCTCCGATAACTTGAGTAAGGGCGAATCAAAAGGGAATCGGGCCGCTAAGGCGACCATCAACAAGGGAATGTAGGCGTTTAAGCCGGCGCTGCCGGCTAATCCGAAGGCGGCGCCGATGCCGCCAAGCGCTTCAATCATGTTTTAGTCTCGTCGTCTTTAGTCTCATGGTTTTGTAGTCGTTTACAATCCGGGGAACCCGGTCATTGTTCCGGTCAGGTTGTAGCGGGCGATGCTGACGGCGCTGATTTCGATGACAGCCAGAGTGAAGCTGATGAGCAGGGGCACGGCCGTTTCCCGCCAGTGCGTCGCGCGTCCATCCCGCTTTAACAATATCAACAAGAACACCGCGTTAATGGCCGTTAACACCAGCAGCAGTCCGGCGGCGCTCACAAGGGCCAATACGTACAAAATAGTTGGTTGGTTGCTGAGGAGGATGAGAACGGCCGTACCCGCCAACGCAACAATCCCCGCCAACTCGCGCCAACTGCCCACCAGAGGCCGCCAAATCGGCTGCCGCCACAACGTTTGGGCCAACGCTGGGAAAACAAAAACCCCCATCGCCAACCCCGTTCCCATGCCGGTGAGCAGGCGCAGCCAATTACGCGGTTCGTATAAATGGGGCGCGTTGGGGAAGAAATGGCTGTAAGAATTGGCGCCGTCAATGCCCATCAAGCCGATAAAACCGACTAGAGTCAGCAAAATGGGCAGGCGCGGCAGATCGCTCCAACGCATACGCCCGGTCAAAAAGGTAACGATGAATACCAGGGCGACGCCCAGATACATGCCGGTACAGCGGGCGCAAAGGGGGAATTGACGGCCGTTGATCGAAAATGATCGCTCCGTAATCCGATGACACACGGCGTATCCCACCCAATCGGCGCCCGACAGGACATGGCTGTGCGTGAGATGAGCCGTTTCGGTAACAGTATAAAGGGCCATTGCCAGCAAAGCTCCCGCCGCAATGAAAAGCGCCAGCCAACGCCGCGATTGAGGGCGTTGCCAGAAAGTTGAAACGACCATGTTCGCAAATTTGCTTTGTGCTGACATGTATTGTGGATAGAATAAGGTCGAACCGATCCAATAACGATCGAATTAGGAAATCGTAGGTAAGTTGATTATAGCAAAAGGAGCGCAAGGTGACTAAAAGACCAACGAGTTATGCTCGCCCCGAAAATTTAGAAGATGCGCTGCAATTATTGGCGCAGCCTGATGCCGTCCCTCTAGGCGGCGGCACAAAATTGTTAACCGGCGACGTGGATGTCGCCGTTGTAGATTTGCAAGATTTGGGCCTGAATCAGGTTGATTGGCTGGAGGATGGCCTGCGCGTAGGCGGGGCCATCACATTGGCAAATTTAGCGGCGGCCCTGCAACAAGACGGGCCGGCGTCGCTGTTAAAACTGGCAATCCGGCAGGCGGGGCCAAACACTTATCGCAATGCGGCCACGCTGGGCGGCACAATTGCCAGCCGCTTGCCCGACAGTGAACTGTTGGCAGTTTTATTAACGCTGGATGCCCAATTATCTATGAACGGCCGTGAAATGACTTTGGTCGAGTATTTGGCGGCAGGAGAACGGCCGTCTGGCCTTATCACCGCCGTAACCATCCCTTGGGCAGCAGGAAAAGGGCGCAGCGAACGCGTCGCCCGCACGCCCGCCGACTATCCTATCGTATCTGTGGTTTATTGGCAGCCGGAGGATGGCGCGCCGCGATTGGCCGCTACCGGGTTGGGGGAACGGCCGTTCCGCCTCACAGCCGCCGAATCCCATCTAGCCAACGGCCTGACCGCAGAAGCCATAGAATCCGCCGCCCAGGCCGCCCAGGCTGCCAGCGTCCATCCCGGCGATTTCCGCGGCGACGCCAATTATCGCGCTGCAATGGCGGCAGCGCTGACAAAGCGAGTTTGCCAGTAAGAAAGTAGACAAATGGCAAGTTTGCAAGCAAGAATGCGCGCAAACAATTTGTAACCTGCAAACTTGCAAACCTGCAAACTTGCATTACGATCCCTTTACCAAGTTGGCTGGGCGATCGCGATCCTGCACGTTCAGGGTTGAGGAAAGTCCGCACTCCATAGAGCATGGCGCCGGCTAACGGCCGGGCGGGGCGACCCGACGGATAGTGCAACAGAGAGGTATATTGCTGACGACTTCGTAGAAGTCGGACAGCGAGGGTGAAACGGCGGTGTAAGAGACCACCGGCAGCGGCAGTAATGTCGTTGGACAGGCAAACCCCGCCAGGAGCAAGGTCAAGCAGGATGAAGGAGCTGCTCGTTCCATTTGACATCCGGGTAGACTGCGCGAGGGCGTTAGCAATAACGCTCCCAGATAGATGATCGCCATTTTCCATTGGAAAATACAGAATGCGGCTTATAGGCCGACTTGGACAATCAGGACTGAGGAATGAGAACTGAGGATTAAGTAAGAGCCCTCGTCGCTCATTCCTCAGTCCTCATCACTGGAGGATTGACGATGGTTCGTGTGTTATTTGTCTGTTTGGGTAATATCTGCCGTTCGCCAATGGCTGAGGCGGTGTTTCAACAAATGGTGGATGAGGCGGATTTGTCAGACCAGATTGATGTGGATTCGGCCGGGACTGGGTCGTGGCATGTGGGGGAGAAGGCACATCATGGCACAAGACGTGTTTTAGCGCAGCATGGCATTGCTTATGACGGCCGTGCCCGCAAAATAAGCCGCCAGGATATGGATCCTAAAACCTACGTCGTCGCTATGGATGCCAGTAACCTGAGCAACCTGCAAGCCTTGTCCAGTCAACACCCTCGTTTGTACCGCCTGTTAGATTTTTCCAGCCAATCCGCCGTGCGCGATGTTCCCGATCCTTACTATTCCGACAATTTCGACTATGTTTACGATCTGGTGACAGATGGCTGTCGCGGCCTGCTCGCAACCATCCGGGAACAAGAAGGGTTATAAGAGGAGATATTATTAGCCGCTCGTAGTTAGCCACGTAGTCTTCGGAGTGGCGTCATCCAACGGTACTCCGTCGCTGAACAGCGCGACTACGTACCT
>JANTGY010000023.1 GCA_024762695.1 Anaerolineae bacterium | reverse complement strand
CGGTTTTTTCCAGGGCGGAAACGGCCGTGCCCACACTAAACTTCACCCCCATCTTCTTGTACGCCTTCTCCACCACCTCGCTCACTTCCGGCTCCTCATTGGGCAGGAGGTGGGGCAGCATCTCCAAAATGGTGATGTCCACGCCGTAATTGGCCCACATGTAGGCAAACTCCATCCCAATCACGCCGCCGCCGATGATGATGAGCTTCTCTGGTAAACTGTCGGACAAAATCGCCTCTTTGTAGGAGATGATGCGCTCGCCGTCGAAATCGACGCCGGGGAAAGGGCGCGGACGGGCGCCGGTGGCGATGATGATGTGACGAGCCGTCAAATCGGCTTCTGTGCCGTCGTTCAGATTGACATGGACCGATTCACGGCCGGTGAGGGCGCCGGTTCCGTCGTAGACGTCAATGTTGTTTTTCTTCATCAAGAAGCCGACGCCTTTGACGAGACGGCCGGACACCTGGCGGCTGCGTTTGAACGCTTTGCCGTAATCCAACGACAAATTGTCAAAGCTAAAGCCAAATTCGCGGGCGCGATGCTGTAAGGTGTGGGCTAATTCGGCATTTTTAAGCAGCGCTTTGGAGGGAATGCAGCCGATGTTGAGGCAGACGCCGCCCATATATTCTTTTTCGATGATGGCGACTTTAAGCCCCAATTGCGCGGCGCGAATAGCGGCCACATAACCGCCCGGCCCGGCTCCCAGAACGACTAGATCGTAGTTAGACATAGGAATCTCCGTAAAAAGTGTGCAAGTATTCAGGTATGCAGGTTTGCAAGTATGCAGGTTTGCAGGTTTGCGAGTATGCAGGTTTGCTAGTAACTTGCAGACTTGTTCACTTGCAAACTTGCAGACCGATTATATCGAAATGACAGCAATTAACACCTTCATTCTAAACTGGCTATAATCGTTTTTATGGGTTTTCCGACATGGACGTTATGGGGCATGGGTTTGTCAGCGCTGGGCGCGCTGCTGGCATTGATATTAGCTTTTATGGCCCAATCGCCCCAATTTTTGGCGCGGGCGCGGTTGACTGGACACCGTTTAGATTTGCGGGCGCGCCAGTTTACGGGCTATGCGCTGGCGGCGTTGGTGCTGCTGGCCGGTTTTTTTGTGGCCGGGGTGCCAATTGGCCCGCCCCCAACGGCGACGCCTACGCCGCAGCCTTTTGCTGCGCTAACGGCCGTTCCTTATCCCGCAGACTCCCTATCGCCAACGCCCATGAGCGATGTCCCGCCTAACGCCAGCCCCACGCGACAGTTGTCTGACGCAGTGCAAACGCCGCAGTCTGGCGCATTTGGCGGCCCGCCGCCGACGGCAACGACAAACGCGGGCGCGGGCGATTCCGATGCGGCGTCCAATGAGGGGCCGGCGGAAGCTGCGGCGACGAATGCGCCATCGCCGACGGCGACGCTTACTCCTCAGCCGACCATCCAGCCGACCAGCACCCCGACGCCCTCGCCCACCATCACGTCCACCCCCACATTGACGCCGACGCCGGTTGAGGGGGAAACGGCCGTCATTGACACCGGGGCCAGCACATTATGGTTGTACCGGATGCCGGGCAGCCAACAGTTGATTTTGGCGCGCGGCGGCGACACGGTTATTTTGCAGCCTGGACGCGCCTATCAAGGTGGATTTTTGTGGCGTGAAGTCAAAACGCTGGAAGGCGTGACCGCCTGGGTGCGCGAAGAGTTTTTAAGCGTGGCTGAAGAGTGACGGCCGTTTTGACAACTCCCCCCCTTTCCCGTAAAATCTGAGCCGCTTTCATAGCAAAAAAAATAATAATTAGATACCCATAAGCGATGCTTCTCCAAGCCGTTACAGTCTTGGAGAATTTTTTAGTCTGACTTAGGGGGGCTAAGCCCAACAAATGGGCAAAACCTAAATCCGAGAGGTTCCCAATTCAATGAAAGAGTATCAAACTGGACAGATTCGTAATATCGCCCTGATTTCGCATAACGGGGCTGGTAAAACCACCTTTGTTGAACGTATGTTGTTCGATACAGGCGTAACTACCCGTATGGGCAGCGTACAAGGCGGCACAGCGGCGATGGATTTTGAGGAAGAAGAGATCGAACGTAACAGCTCTGTATCGTTGTCAATCGCTCCTATAGAGTGGGAAGGCAATAAACTCAATTTTATCGACACACCTGGTTATATGGACTTCATCGGCGAGGTCAACGCGGCGCTTAAGGTCACAGAGGGCGCAGTTGTATTTGTTGAAGCTATCGCTGGCGTTGAGGTCGGCACAGAAGCGGTTTGGCAAGCCGCCGGTCAGGCCGAAAAACCGCGTCTCCTCCTGGTTAGCAAGATGGATCGGGAAAATGTGCGCGTCAATCGCGTTATTGAAAGCATTAACGCCAATTTGAACGGCAACTTTGTCAACATCCAACTCCCCATTGGCGAAGGTGAGTCGTTCAAAGGCGTGGTGGATTTGCTGACCATGCAGGCGTATTTGGGCGAGGATGGCAAAGCGTCGCCCATTCCCGACGATATGGCCGACGCCGCCGAAGAGGCGCGCATGGAACTGGTTGAAGCGGCTGCCGAAGGCGATGACGCTTTGATGGAAAAGTATTTTGAAGAAGACGATCTTTCTGCTGAAGAGATTATCGCTGGCCTGAAAGGGGCGATGCAGCAAGGGGTGGCGACGCCGATTTTGTACTGCGCCGGCGAACCGGGCATTGGCGTAACCCCGGCTTTGAATACGGCCGTGCAACTGTTCCCTTCGCCAGCCGAAGCCGGTCAATTTGAAGCGACCAACGCCGCCGGTGAAAAGGTTAGTTATGATGTCAGCGACCAATCCCCGCTGGCCGCCTTTGTGTTCAAGACCCGCGAAGACCCCTATGGCAAAACCAGCTACATTCGCGTTTTTGGCGGTATTTTGGAATCAGACAGCCGTATTTGGGATGTCACGCAGGATACAGAAGTACGCGTTGGTTCTTTGCAGCTTTCACGCGGTAAAGACCATATCCAGGTTACCAAATTGCACAGCGGCGATATTGGTCTGGTGATGAAGCTGGGCGATGCGGCGACGAACGATACGCTGGGCGACCGCGGCGCGGCTCTTTCTCTCGCACCCATCGAGCAGCCCAATCCCATCGCTTCCGTGGCTGTTCATCCCGTTTCCCAGTCCGATGTGGCTAAACTGAGCCAATCACTGCGCCGTCTGGCGGGCGAAGATTTGACGTTGACCTGGCACAATGAACAGGCGACGCGGGAAACGATTTTGTCGGGTATGGGCACGACCCATCTGGCGATTGCCGTCAAGAAAGCCGCATCCAAATTTGGCGTGCATTTGACGACGACGACGCCCAAAGTGCCTTACCGTGAGACGATTACTAGAACGAGTGAAGCGGAATACACGCACAAGAAGCAAACCGGGGGCGCCGGTCAATATGCCCGCGTCTTCCTGCGCGTTGAATCGTTGGACGACGACGCCGAATTCGAGTTTGATTCCGAGATTTTCGGCGGCGCCATTTCGGCTCCATTTGTCTCGGCAACGGAGAAAGGCTGTCGTCAGGCGCTGGAGAGCGGCCCGATGGCTGGCTATCCAGTCGTTGGTGTCAAAGCGGTTGTGTACGACGGTAAGGAACATCCGGTTGACTCCAAGGAAATTGCCTTCCAAACGGCTGGACGCGAAGGGTTCAAGAAAGCGATGATGGGCGCCGGCCCGATCATGCTGGAGCCGATTTATGAAGTTTCGGTGACGGTTCCGGCCGACTACATGGGCGACATCATGGGCGACATGAACAGTCGTCGCGGTCGGGTGTTAGGCATGGATCAAGAAGGCACCAAGACAATCGTCCGCGCCGAAGTGCCATTGGCCGAGGTTCAGACTTACGCGGCCGATTTGCGTTCGATGACGCAGGGGCGCGGTGTGTTTAGTATGAAGTTTTTGCAATACGGCCGTCTCCCCAGCCACATCCAGGAACAAATTATGGAGGAGGCGCGTAAGGCGCGTGAGGAAGAGGGGAAGTAAGCTGAAAACCGTAATTGGTAATTTGTAATTACAAGGGCGTATCGTTGTGATGCGCCCTTTTTTTGTGTGTTATACTTTGTCCCGAAAAATATACTGGGAGGCAGGCGATGAAACAATATCTGGATTTGCTGCGGCATGTGCGCGATAACGGCGCGCGCAAGGAAGATCGAACGGGCACGGGGACGCTGAGTGTTTTTGGCTACCAGATGCGCTTTGATCTGGCCGATGGATTTCCGGCGGTGACGACGAAAAAACTCCATCTGCGCTCCATCATCCATGAATTGCTCTGGTTTTTGCAGGGGGATAGCAACATCGGCTACTTGCGCGACAATCGGGTGACGATTTGGGATGAGTGGGCCGATGAAAATGGGGAGTTAGGCCCGGTTTATGGGGTGCAGTGGCGTTCGTGGCCGGCAGGCGACGGCCGTACCATCGACCAAATCGCCCAGCTTGTTGCAGGCCTCAAAACCAACCCCGATTCACGCCGCCACATCGTCAGCGCCTGGAATCCAGCCCAGGTTGACCAGATGGCGCTGCCGCCTTGCCACACCATGTTTCAATTCTATGTAGCGGACGGCAAGCTCTCCTGCCAGCTTTACCAGCGCAGCGCCGACCTGTTTTTGGGCGTGCCTTTCAACATCGCTTCCTACGCCCTGTTGACAATGATGCTGGCCCAGGTGACGGGCTATGAAGCGGGCGATTTTGTGCATACATTTGGCGACGCCCATCTTTATCTGAATCACCTGGAACAAACGGATTTGCAGTTGTCGCGCGATCCGCTGCCCTTACCGACGATGAAAATTAACCCTAACGTGACCTCAATTTTTGATTTTCGCTTTGAAGATTTTGAGATGGTGGACTACCAATCTCACCCCCACATTAAGGCCCCCATTTCCGTATGAGTACCCGACCAATTCTCTCTTTAATTGTGGCGATGGATGTGAATCGGGTGATTGGGCGAGACGGCCGTATCCCCTGGAGTCTCCCTGACGATATGAAATGGTTCCGCGAGGTGACGATGGGCAAACCCGTCGTCATGGGCCGCAAAACCTATGAGAGCATTCCCGACAAGTTTCGGCCGTTACCAGGACGGCAAAACATCGTCCTAACCCGCCGCCAGGATTACGAGGCCGCGGGCGCGACCGTCGTCCACACCATCCCCGATGCGCTGGCCGCCGCTGGCGCTGTCCCCGAAATCATGGTCGCCGGCGGCGGCGACCTGTACGCGCAGCTTTTGCCCCAGGCGGATCGCCTCTACTGGACTTTAATCGAAGCCATGTTTCCCGGCGACGTCCATTTTCCCGAAATCGATCCCGCCAATTGGCGCAAAATCTATTGGGAAGTCCACGAACTTGATGAGCGGCATCCTTACCCGTTTATTTGGCTGATATTAGAGCGCGCCAGAGCTTAGAAGATCTTTCCGAATAAATTTCTGCTGCGGCGTCCCCGCTTGTCATATCAAACCTTCCCGCGTAAAACAAAAAGCGCCAGCTAAAATACAGCCGGCGCCCTTCAAAATCTATAAGGTATTAATCGGCAAGCTTAGTGATTTTTCCAGTCATCCTGACGCCGTTTCTCGCCAACATACGTAGCTGTGCCAATGACGCCTAAAAAGATTCCGACCGTCGAAGCCGCATAAGCGAAAAAATTGATGAAAAAAGTGGACTCAAGCAAGCCAATTAGAATCAAAAATGGCAACACAGCCCCCGCTAAGACTAGAAAAAAACCAATAATGACCAGCCGATTAAGCAGCATCCTGCTCTCCTTCATCGAACAGCCAGCACGCTACCCGATGTTCTGGGGCAACAACAAAGTCAGGCGGCCGTTTGACATTACAAACCCCTTCAATCATCTGCGCGCAGCGAGGATGAAAACGGCATCCCTTGGGAGGGTTTACCAAACTAGGCGGTTCGCCTTGTGGCACCTCCCGCATTACCAACGCATTATGGGCATCTGGGTCAGAAGAGGCCTCCAAAAGAGCCAAAGTATACGGATGTTTCGGATCATTAAGCAGATCTTCCATTTTAGCGAATTCAATCACTTCGCCCGCATACATGACAAAAATATGTTCCGAGAAATAGCGTACCGTAGAAAGATCGTGCGTAATATAAATAACTGCCAAATCATGATCTTCTTGAATTTTGCGAAGCAAACGCAAAATTTCAACCCGAACCGAAGCGTCAAGCATTGAAACTGGCTCATCGGCTACCAAAAGCTTTGGTTTCATGATCATAGCTCGCGCAATCACCACACGCTGCTGCTGCCCACCGCTCAACATATGCGGGAATTTAGGCAGTACTTCTTCAACAGGCGTAAGCTTTACCTCTTCCAACGTTTTATGGATACGTTGCAAGCGTTCTTCTTTATCTTTAATCCCATTTATGATCAACGGCTCTTCCAAAATACGTTGAATATTCATAAATGGCGGCAGCGCGCCAAAAGGATCTTGCTGCACATAACCGATTTTTGCTCGATACAAACGCAGGTCTTCGCCGCGTGTTTCCGTTAACTGGGAACCGTCAAAACGAACATCTCCCTTGGTGGGACGATTTAGCCCCAGAATCGTCTTCATCAAGCTAGACTTGCCACAGCCGCTCTCACCTACACAAGCCATAGCCTCGCCTTGCTTCAAATCAAAGGAAACGCCGTCAACCGCGCGTACATAACCTGCATGGCCAAATCCAAATCGTTTCAGTTCGTACCAGACATGCAAATTCTGGATTTGCAAAATCGCCTCGTCATCTGAGAACTGAATATTACTTTTCATATCGCCGTTAGTATTGCTCATCTTATTCGTTTCTTCCCTTCATCAGGTCTGATGGATGTTACACGTGCAGCCAACATTTTACTTTACGGTCGCCATCTTTAATGACAGTAGGCGGTTCTTCATCGCATTTATCAAATCGCGCCGCGCACCGGTCGGCAAAACGGCATCCAGTCGGCGGTTTCAGCAAGCTAGGGGGCTGACCGGTAATGAACTCTGGCTCAATCGTTTCCCGCAAGCGCGGCACGCTGGCCATTAATTTCTTCGAGTATGGATGCAACGGGTCGTTAAAGAAACGATGGGCGTCGCTAACCTCGACGATTTGACCGGCATACATCACAGCCACATTGTCGGCCAATTCGCTTGATGTAGCAATGTCGTGAGTGATCAAAATAAAGCTGGTCTCCATATCTTTCTTGACCCGCTTCATTAGATTCATAATGTTGGCTTGAGTCAAAACATCGAGAGCCGACGTTGGTTCATCAAGAATTACCATATCGGGCAAGGTAACGAGCGACATAGCCAGCGCCGCGCGTTGACGCATCCCGCCGCTTAACTCAAAAGCATAGCGATGCAAGAAATCAGCCGGTACGCCTACTTGTTCAAACATCCGCAGCGCTTGGGCTAAAGCGTCTTTCTTGCTCAATCCAAGGTGAACCATTACTGGTTCGGCCACTTGGTCGCCAATCCGCATAACAGGGTTAAGCGCATTCATAGCCGCTTGTGGCACCATAGATACACGTTTCCACCGTATCTCTTTTCGGAACTTCTCATCGTTGTAGGTCATGATGTTCTGGTCATTTAACCATACCTCGCCATCGTAAGTACCTACATTACGCGGTAGAAGACGAAGAATTGCCTTAGCTAATGAACTTTTACCGCAGCCTGATTCGCCAATTACCACCGTTGCTTGATTACGGGGTAAGTCAAAATCAACCCCATCTACGGCTTGAACCATTCCGCCACGGGTCTTAAAATGTAAGCGCAACCCTTTTACTTTTAATAGATCATTCTTTTTTGGAGTTGTCATTTTATAGCTCCCGTAATCTGGGGTTGAAAATACGGTCAAGCGCAAAACCAACCATCGCAAAAGCTAAACCGGCAATCATTAATAATATAGCCGGTTCCATTATCCAATAATAAAATCCGTTGAACAAAGCGCCATTAGAATTTGCGTCCTGAATTAGTTTCCCCCATGTGGGCAAAACTGGATCGCCTAATCCTAACACAGCCAATGAAGCTTCAAGGAATACAAATCCTGGGACTGTCGTTACCAATCCTGGAATCAATACTGGCAAAATACGCGGTATCAAATAGCGGAAGATGATGCGTGAGTTGCTGGCTCCATAGGCTTTGGCGGCGTCAATATAAGGCAATTCCCGGACTTGTAAGAAAATGGCCCGATAATTTTTGATGGCAATGCCAAAAATACTGAACGCGATTACAAGTCCCAGCATAAGCCAAATACTTCGGGAATAAAAGGTTCCAACCATGATGAGAATAGGAAGGAGGGGAATAATACTGTTTACCTCTGTCAAACGCTGAATGAATGCATCTAGCCACCCGCCAAACCAAACGCCGGCAGCCGCGATGCTCATAGTCGTGATCGAAGTAACCAGAGCGGCCAACAGCCCAAAAGCCATGGCGATGGGGGTTCCCCACAGTAAGGCAATGGATAAATCGCGTCGTTTATGATCGGTTCCAGCAATGCCATGTACCAAGCCGTAACTGACAAAAGTTATGTCTATATCTGATTCTGGTTCAAATAACAAGGCTGTAACTTCGAGCCGATAAGGCCCTTTTAACACTTGAATTCCCTCTTGTCCGGGATCGTCAAATAAGGCTTGGTCAACGTTCTCGATGCCCGTGGACCGCTTTAAGCGACGTTGCAGTCGTTCATCTTGGGAGAAACGGAATGATGAAGATGCTCCTGGCGAAAATTCACCGGCACGAATTTCATCGCCATTAGGTTTATACCATTTCATTTCTACATGAGGTTGTTTCTCGTCAAAGGTTGCATTAGCAAACAAAATTAACTCAGGCGGAAAGTCATCATAGGAGTAATCAAACTCATAGATAAACCGCACTTCCTGCGTGCTTTCCGACAAAGTTTCAATCGTTTTATTCCCGTCTCCTTCCGTACTATCAAAAACAATTGTTTCTGGCTGTTTTGAATTACGGAACCAATTTTGCCATACGGGGGCTGCGTTACGGGGGTTTTCTGCCCATATATCGTCGCCACCTCGCCACAGGCGAACTGCTTCGTTGTAAGGAATGACGATGGGGGTTATGATGGAAACAAGCAGTAATATGCCAATAAGCGTCAGGCCAATCATGGCTGAAGGATAGCGGCGTATTTGCTGAAAACTGTCAATGATAGCTTTCATCAGTTTTTACTCCCTTCGCCTACTCGGACGCGTGGATCAACTAACGCGTAGATAAAGTCTAGTAAAAAGACTGTTAGAGCCAACAGGTAAGCATAAACAACTGTGTTGGCCAATATAACGGGAATATCATAAACGCCAATGGCGGCGAAATAGAGCTGCCCAGCTCCAGGCCAGTTGAATACGGTTTCTAGAATGATGGCGCCTGTCCAAAGAACAATGAGCATCAAAGCGAAACTGGTGACAATGTTGGGCATGGTGGGGCGTAGAATGTAGCGGCGTTCAATCATTCTGTCGGTAAGCCCTTTGGCTTTTGCCATATCTACATAATCTTCGCTGGAGTAAATTAGGAAGAATGTACGCCAGTTGTATATGGTGAGGAAAATGGAGCTGATTAATGTCGCCGTGACGGGTAAGATCATGTGTTTCAGTAGGCTTAATCCATAATCAAACGGATTGTCTGGAGGAGGCGCATCAACCATGCCGCCAAAGGGGAGAAAACTTAATAACCCGGCAAAGATTAGGATGAGAAATAGTCCATAAAACCAACCAGGCGCTGATGATGTTGGCGCCATAGCCAGCACGAGCTTATCCATGAAACTGCCGTAACTTCGGGATAAGCTCAACCCGCTAAACAGGCTTATAAAAAATAAAATCAGGTTGGCGGTTCCAAATAAGACTAATGTGGATGGTAATCTTTCTAAAATGATGTTGCTTACACGGCGGGAACCGCTATCGCTGGAAAGCTGTTCGGAGAAACCTAGATTTAAGGTCAAGGCATTGGTTAAGTAACGAAAACTACGAATTACAAATGGTTGATCCAGTCCTAACTGCCGTTCTTCAATCTCTATTTCCTGGGCAATGATTCTGTTTCGTTCTTCTTGGTCTAGCTGCATGAATTGTTGATCCACGCTTTTTTCCAGGATGATGCCTTCTCGAATTTGTCCGCGTCGGATTTCATCAACATAGCCGCCCATGTTGGCGACTAAAACGGTGATGTAAACGCCCGCTGCCACAGTAAGGAACAGAGCCAATAGTCGTAATCCTGTATAACGTAAAAGACGTATGATGGTTTCTGACCTGGCTTTTCGGGATGATGCTTCGATAGATTCAAAATCCACCTCGGTTGAATCGGTTAATAATACTTCCTGATTTGTCACACTATCACCTCTTTTTCCTTGCATTAACAAGTTGGAGGCGACACATGGCCGCCTCCAACTTGAAAAGTTCTTCTAATGCCCCCGGTAGAGCGGGGCATTATTTTTGAACTAGATGATGAGAACGGAGTTCTCATCATCTAGTCAATTAAGATTTAACCAGGAAGCGGATTAAGGTGCGGCAACAAACTGATATTGACCCAGGCTGGGGAGCGCAACCAGTTTGGATACAACCACAACTTCGAGGCGGCTGGAGCCTTCTACCAAGGCGCTCGTGGTATCAGCGTCTAAGGTAACTGTCCAGAGGCCATCCTCAACGGCTTCGGCAACGCCAGCGCTAACTTGCGCACCGGTGGCATCGAAGAGCAGATAGCTAACGCCTTCGAGGTCTGCTGTCGGGTAGGGGCCATCGAATACGTCTACGTAGACGTCGAAGATGGCTTCCTGACCGATGGTAACACGACTTTCGCCGTCTACCTCAACCTCGGCAAGGGCCGGAGCGGAGAAGCGATCCCAACGATTTGCGGCATCGGGATGGGCGTCGTTGTGGGTTAGAATAGCTTGACCTTCAACCGGGAATACGCCGGACAGGAAGTAGGGGCCTACGCCAATGTAGTAGTGGCCGTAACGACGGGCAAACTCGGAGAGGTTGTTATAACGCGCTGCGGCATCTTCGGCAGTGATGTATTCGCCCAAGGTGGGGGCATAGGGGATGAACCCTTCTTCTGTGGCTGCGGCCAATTCGGTTGCCATGACTTCGAGGGATGGGCCAGCAATCATGTTGATGCGTTCGAGGTCGTTGGCTTCAGCTTTGTCGGTCGTGAAGGCAAATCCACCGTTAGCATCGCCACGCAGCATAATGGCATAGTTGTGCCAAGCAGCATCGCTTGTGTTATAGGAGCCTGCTTCACCAGGCCACCAGGAGGTGACGGAGTTCTCGGCATCCAGGGAAGGAGCGTCGCTGTAGGTTTCGATGACGAGCGGGTCAGTGGAAACGATGCGGACGCCTTTGAAACTGGATTGGAACTGTTCTAATGTGGAGACCATGGCCTCGTTGTAATAGGGGCTGGCTTCATCAGCGATGTCGAAGAGCCAGATCATGCCCATGACGAAGTCGGCGGAGCTGATGGGGCTGCCATCGTGCCAGGCGACGGTTTCGTACATGTCGGCCGGATAGTAAACGGTGCTTTTGACAACGGCCGTTGCCGTTTCGGTGTAAACTTCGGCAGCGGTGAGGAATACTTGGTTTTCTGCATCCCAATCTACCCAAGCGTCATCGGGTACGGTAATTTCGGCAGCGGTGGAGAGATCAACCCAATCAAGCGTTTTGTTCATGGGGAAACCTTCTTCAACGACTACTTCAGCGTGTTCTGCGCGGTTGGGGATAGCCAGACCGGTGTTGGGATCGCTGTAGAAAGCGGGATCGCCTATACCGCGTTTTACCATGTTGTCAAATACCCAGTTTGAACCGTCAACCGGGTTCCAGGGTTCGGTGAATACACTGGGCAAAGCGATGGTCATGGAGCCGCCAACTTCATCGGTGAAGCGGGCTGTTTTGGCCCAGATAGCGGCGCCGCTGACGCCGGCCGCCAAGTCGGTGGTTACAGAAACTTTGTCGCTGAACGGAACCAGGGTGGTGCGGCTGGTGACCCAGACGCGTGTGGAGAGTTCGCCGGCCATTGGCAGAATCTGGCGATACAATTCCGCGCGTTCTTCTTTGTTCGCGAAGTCGTTGTTTAGCAGACGACGGGAGATTTCGGAGAATTCTTCGCTGGGTTCAAAAACGGACCAGGGGAGCCAGGGTACGCTGGGGGTGTAGAAGAAGTCAAAGTTGTCGCCGCTGTTGCGGTCAACGGCCGTTTGGCTCCAAGCGCCAGTGTACAGGTTCCATTGACATTCGCTAGGTTCGCCGAACCAAATGGGGCTAAGTTCGCCTGATGTGCGTTCAA
This sequence comes from Anaerolineae bacterium, assembly GCA_024762695.1. Taxonomy (GTDB): domain Bacteria; phylum Chloroflexota; class Anaerolineae; order Promineifilales; family Promineifilaceae; genus JACKCC01. The sequence goes on along the minus strand of JANTGY010000023.1, from coordinate 11,061 downwards.
CGCGCTCAACCTGGAAGCCCATTTCTTCCAGTTGGTTAGCAACATAGTTGCCAATTTCTAACCGGGTGTCTTCGATGCGGATCAGGAAGATGAGGTTGATGGGTTCGCCATTGTAGGCCCAAACGCCATTTTCCATTGTGGCGCCCAACCCTTCCATTTCAGCGGTGATAATCTCTTTTGCCTTGTCAAAATCGTAAGCATAGTACGCTTCGATTTCACGGATTTCGGGCGCAAATTCGCCTCGATCGGCGCCGGCTTCCGAAATGGTGGTGTATTTGGGTACCGCTAAACCGCCGTACAGTTCGTCGGCGATGTAGTCGCGATCAATTGCCCAGTTCATGGCTTCGCGGATTTTGGCATCATTGAATGGGTTCAATACGTTTTCATCAGCGCAGACGCCGTTATTGAAGAAAATTTCGTCGTAGAGACCATATTGCGTGCGGGTTTGGATGTTGCCCGCGTCGGCGATGGCTTGAACGGCTGCCTGAGAGCCAATGTCATCGGCAAAGATGTCAATATCGCCGGCAGCCAGACGGGCAATGGCCGCATCCTGGTTTGGTTCTTGCACGAAAATGATGGTGTCGAGCCAACCGCCATTGCGGTCCACTGGTTCTGGTTCTGGCGCAACTTCGACGATTTGGGTTTCGACTTCGGTGACAACACGGGTGACTTCGACCTCAACCGTTTCCGTCTGGCCTTCTGTCTCCACGACTTCGGTTACGGTTTCGGTCACAACGCGCGTGACCTCAACCATTTCGGGTTCGGCCTGGCAAGCGACTAATACAAGCGCAAGGGCCAACACTAAAATTGTTAAAACTGTCCACTTTTTATTCATTCGTCTCCTCCATATTATATTTGATGGTGGTTGATAGTTGCCCTAAAACAATAGGGCATTGGTGACAATCTGTCTGACCGTCTGGGATAAATCTCTTTCTCGTAATCTTTGTTGGTAGTTTTCACCTCCTTTGTACGTGTAGGGTTAGGGGATGATGTCGCCGATGTGGGGGAATACGCTGTTCTGTTTCTGAAATAAGCGCAGGATGATTCTGCACGGCAGGGGACAATGTTATTAAGAATAACGGCTGATATTTTGTATGCGTTTTATGCCTCATAAGGCCGTGCCAGATTTTTAACGATGACATCTAAACAAAAATACTGCGTTTTATTATATTCGACATTGGTTGCAGGTGTCAACAAAGTGGCGATTTGGTGACGAGAACGGCCAAAGTATGGTCGTAGATGGGTCGTTTGACGGCCGTTTCCGTCTGACGGACAATTCTACATCATTTTTTATGGGATTGCTATGCGCGCACATCGGCCACAATTGATTGGTTTGTTTGTTATTTTGTTTGCCCCCCTGACCTGGCTGGCCTGGCAGTGGCAAGATAGTCAAGGGGCCGCCCAGGCGGTTGTTTTGCCGACGTTGGTTCCTACCGCGCCGCCATTGGCTTCGTTGACGCCGCTGCCAACGCCAACGGCGACGATTTTGCCGCCGACTTTGTCGCCGCCTACCGCATCGCCAACGGCCGTTCCCACCCAAACACCCCTTCCCACCGCCACCCATACCCCCACGGCGACTCCTTTGCCGACACTGACGCCGACGAGCGCTGCCGTTCCCATTAACCGCGCCTGTCCCGACCCGGCCCCGCTCAAACCGGCTTATGATCGCTATGTCGTTTCTGATGTTTTGTGGCCGATGCCCGATCCGGCGCTGGCCGACCCCCATTTCTGGCTGGCGAAGCCGCTGCCCGGCGGCGGGCGGTTCCTCATCAACCAGAATTTCCCGTATGGTTATGATTTGAACGGCCGTCTCCTTTTGCATAATGGCGTGGATTCGGCGGAACCGTTGGGCACGGCCGTTTTGGCCGTTGGCGACGGCACAGTCGTCGTCGCTCAGGACGATCTGAATGCATGGTATGGCTGGCGCTGCGACTGGTACGGCCATTTGGTCGTTATTGAATTAGATCAAACCTATCAGGGAGAGCCGTTGTATGCTTTGTATGGCCATGTACTCAACATCAATGTAGAAGCAGGGCAGCGCGTACAAGTTGGCGAGCAAGTGGCCGAAGTGGGCTTTGGCGGCGCGGCGACGGCGCCTCATCTCCATTTTGAGCTGCGTGTTGGCGAAAATGCGTTTGGCGCGACGCTGAACCCGATGTTGTGGATTGATCCCGGCGCGACGCGGGGCGTGATTGCCGGGCGGCTGCTTGATCCGGAGGGACGGCCGTGGCGCGGCGTGGGGCTGAGTTTAGTTGGCAAAAGCGAAAACACCAGCAGCGGCAATACCTGGACGTATTTGGACGATCCGCTGCACTACATCAATCCCGACCCCGGTTATGCCGAGAATTTTGTCTTTGCCGATGTGAAGCCGGGCGAGTATGAAGTGTACACCAAGGTGCAGGGCGTCGAGTACCGCGCCCCGGTGACGGTGACGGCCGGCGGGTTGGCTGTTGTGGAATTGAGGAGTGAGGCGTATCGGGCATCATCTGAGGATGACTGAGGGTTCTTATGTCTGACTTTGACCCTCTGCGCGGTTGGCGACGGCCGTTTTTACTTCTCTCCTTCATGGCTGTCCTTGTTTTCCAACTCCTTGCTGGATTGGAGGCGGCGGCGACGGCCGTCAACGACCAATCAGCGCCGATAGCCGCCACATCGCCCACTCAACCCGCTTATGGCGTCAACTTCATCAGTTGGGCGCGGGGCGCGCCGGTTAGCGAGACGCGGTATCAAAACGGGCTGTCTACCGGGGCGGGCTGGAACCGCTGGCCGATGTATTGGGACGACATCGAGCAATCTTCCCAGACTCCAGGCGATTTTCATTGGGCGTATCAGGATACGGCCGTCATCGCCGACATCGCGCATGGATTACAAATAAACGCCATTTTATTGGGGACGCCGCCATTTTACACGACAAGCCCAGTTGTTGAATCATCTCCTGCGTCCAATTTTCCTGCGTCCAATCTGGCATTGGCCGCGCCCAACATGGCTACGCCTCAGGGTTTATATGAGCCGGTTTTTACCGACAGTACCGATATTCCCGGCCCAGGCAAAACGATTAACGACGGCAATAAATGGGCGCGGTTTGTGTTTGCGGCCGTCTCCCGTTACAAACCGGGCGGCACAATTGCCCAGCAAGAAGGCTGGCCGGCCGGTGTGGGCGTCACCCATTGGGAGCTTTGGAACGAGCCAGATTTGACCAGCTTTTGGGACGGAACCATTGCCGATTACGCTCGTTTACTCAAAGTCGGTTATTTGGCGGCCAGGCAGGCCGACGCCAACGCCCAAATCATCTTTGGCGGATTGGCTAATGTGAGCCAGGATGCTGAGTTTTACCGGGCGGTGATGGATGAATTTGTCGCTGACGCTAATGCGCCAGCTTATGATTATTACCACGATATTTTTGCCACCCACAATTACCATTACGCCAAGATGTCGTGGCAATATGTGTTCCGCGCCAGTCAAGTAATGGCCGATTTTGGCGTGGACAAGCCCATCTGGTTAAACGAATCGGGCGTTCCGGTGTGGGACGATTATCCCGGCCCTGTTTGTGAACCGGATAGTCCGTACCGCGCTTCGATGAGCGAGCAAGCCGATTTCATTGTTCAAAGCGCTTTGTATGCTGTGATGGGCGGGGCGGATATGCTGTTCTTCTTCCAATTGTATGACGACTGCGGCAATATCGGCGGTAATCATGCGTGGTATTCGACCGATATTTGCTCTGATGAGGTCATTGAACCGGGCGGCGATGCGTTTGGCTTGTTCCGCAATCCCGACGATCCGACTAACTATTGCTACACCAACCATCCGCAGCCGGAAACGGCCCGGCCCGGTTTTGACGCCTACCGCACGCTGACGACTTATTTTACGGATGTGGAGCCGCTGTGGTGGACACGGCCGTATGGCTCAACCCCGTATAATGGAAGGCAGGAATGGCTCGCGTTCTACAAACCGGCGACGCAGGAACGGGTTTTGGGGATGTTTACGCGCTACGGGACGGCAGAAACGGCCGTCATCACCACAACCAACGCCGCCGGAACCGGTCTGCTCATCACGCCTGATGGCGTTACCCAAACCATCACCGCCACGAACGGCGCGTTTACATTGACTCTGCCCGCTGCGACTAATCAAAATAACCTCGACCCCACTGATTTAACGTATAAGATTGGCGGACGGCCGTACATCCTGATTGAACCCGACACCCTGCCGCCAGATGTGACGGTTAGCGCCCTGGTTACGGCCGTTACCGATATTGACGTTGCCTGGAATGGCAGCGATCTAGGCAGCGGGATGCTGGATTATGACGTTACTGTGGCGGTGGATGGCGGTGTGGCGGCCCCCTGGCTGACGGCGACGGATTTGACGACGGCCGTTTATCCTGGCGCGCCGGGCCACATTTACGAATTTACAGTTTATGGACGGGATAGAGCGGGCAATGAGAGTGGGGGAACGGCCGTGACTGTCAGCACAGTAGCATTATCCGAACACGTTTATCTGCCGTTGGTTGTCCGATAGGCGCTACCATATTTTTCAAACTGCCACCTAAAAAATGCGCGTTTGTAGTCAGGTACGCAGTCTTCGAAGTACCGTTCCTCTGGTCAAAACGCCACTCCGAAGACTGCGTGGCTTACTACGAGCCTTTCTTATAATTGACTGGGTTGTAGAGGGGTGATAGACGGCCGTGTGGGACGTTCAACTTGTCGTATTTCGGGGCGTTTATCGGCCGTTGTCTCGACGATAGGCAGTTTAATCCGAAACAATGCGCCGCCCAGGGGACTATCCATAACTGAAATCGCGCCTTCATGCGCCTCAACGGTCATTTTGCAGAAGGTAAGCCCCAGCCCCACGCCGCGCCGCTCGGTACTGGGAACCTGAGCGAATTTCTCGAAAATGAGAGCGCGGTTGCCAGGCGAGACGCCCGGCCCGCTGTCGGCAACGTCAATGAAGACATGTCCCGCTTCTTTGTGCGCGCTGATTTCAATACGGCCGTTTTCCGGCGAAAACTTCAGCGCATTGCCAATCACATTATCAAACACGCGCCGCATCAACTTGGCATCCGCTTGAATGATGGGCAGCCGCGTTGTCAGCCGCAGCGACAAATTTTGCTTGTTAGCCTCGGCCAAAACCTGGAAATAGGCCGCCGATTCGCCCAGAACCGCCCATAAATCCAGCGGCCCAACTTGCAATTCAATCGCCTCCGCTTCCATCCGCTCCACGTCTAACAAATCATCAATCAAGCGCAGCGTCTTATTGCCTGATTGGCTAATGCGCTGTAACAGTCCTTTTTGCTGCTCTGTTAAGTCGCCCAAATAACCGCGATCGAGCAGTTTGGCGCCTTCGGTCATCACCATCAGCGGGTTTTTCAAATCATGCACAATGAGCTGGGTCAGGTCGTTGCGTAATTTTTGTTCGCGCCGTAAAGCGGCCGTGCGTTCATCAATCAGCCGGTTCAGCCCCACTACAATCGCATACATGATGATGAAGCCAATGAAACCCTGCGCCAGTGTCAAGCTGATGATGAAGCGGCGCTGTAACCCTGTGGTTAGCCAACGAGCTAATTCGCCGCTGACCAAGGCTAACCCAACAATGAAAATACTGCCGCGCACGGCAAAATAGCGTGCCGGCTGTAAACCACGCAAGGATTGAAACGCTTGTAAAAAGGCCGACAAAATAACGCTTAACGCGGCCAGCGTGGTGAAACTGTATAACTGCCAGCTTAAATTCCCCCACAGGCCGAAGGTTTGGCTGATTTGGGCCACAAATAGAAGAAACAGAGCCGTTGCCAGCCGCCCTTCAATCATTTGCTTGGTGTTCTGAAACAGCCGCCAGCTATGCCGCGCCGACCACAGGAGAGCAGGCGCGGCGATCCCGAATAATGTTATATCGATCAAGGCAGCGCTCTGGTCTAAAGAGGCTAATAAATCGGGGTAGCTCCAAATCGCGCCGGTGAACCACACAAAAAGAAGACCGCCAATTCCCCAAATGAACCAGCGATAGGTTAACAGCCGCTTTTCCCAGATTGCCGACCAGTGAATGGTGGCGGCGGCGAAGAAAAAGGCGCTAAACAGGCCGCCGATTCGGATGGACCATTGCAGCGGACGGTCGCCAATTTCAGGGAAGAAGATGTAGGGGGTGTTGACGCTGTTGAGTAAGGAAAAGGCGGCGATGGTTATCAATGCCAGCCGGATGAAGAAGGTGCGCGCTGTGAGCGGCACGCGAAAGGCGGCGTTGGAAAACAACCCGGTCACGAGGGCGATGAAGCTGATGAAGGCCATGACGTAGAAGTAGACCAGATGGGTGTACCAGATTGTGTCCCAGGCCGAAAAATCCCAGGCGGGAATAAAACGCAGCAGGGCGAATGCAGCCAGCGGCAGGGCGATGCCGACAGCGGTGATGCGGGTCTTTTGAGAATGGTAGAACGCTTGCATAGGGTTAGTTTACGGCCGTTACCTATAAATCTGCCTTACGATTTGCTTTGTGTTACAGTTTTGGCAAGATTGAACCATGGAGGCCGAAATGAAACCGATATTGCGCGATTTTCCTTACAGTTTTGAGACCGAACGGCTAACTATTCGCGGCCCTTTGCCGGGGGACGGGTTGGAATTGTTTACGGCCGTTACCGAATCCCAGGCTGAACTTAAACCCTGGATGCCCTGGGCTGTTGATTTACCAGACGCTGAAGCGTATGAAGCTCGCGTGCGTGAAGGGCGGCTTAAATTTCTGGCTCGCGAAGATTTATGGATGATGCTTTTACTCAAAGGAACCGACACCATCATCGGCGGCAGCGGTTTACACCGAATAGATTGGGATGTGCCCAAATTTGAGATCGGTTATTGGGTGCGGACATCTTACGCTAGGAAAGGGTACATCACTGAGGCGGTAACGGGATTAACGAACTTTGCGTTTGATGTGCTGGGCGCTCGCCGGGTGGAAATCCGCTGCGACGCTAAAAATGAGCGCAGCGCCGCCATTCCGCGCCGGTTAGATTTTACATTGGAAGGCATCATTCGTCATGATGACCGCGATCACCTCGCCAAAGAATTGCGCGATACCATGATATTTAGCAAAATTCGGCGAGACTGAAGCGGGCTGTTATAATCCAGCCGCTTAAAAATTGAAGTTAGAGCATAAAACGTAAAACGTAATCAGCTACTCATTACGCTTTACGTTTTACGTTTTAGGATAAGGTATGAATAGTAAGGATTACGTTTGGTTACTCATTATCATTATCATTCTGGCTGTGGCTGGATGGGTTGTGCAGAATCCTGATTACCCCATCGTGCGTGGGTTGGATTTGCAGGGCGGTTTGCAGGTGCTGCTGGAAGCGGATGTGCCGCTGGATCAGTCGGTTACGATTGAGCAGATGGACACGGCGCGCCAAATTATTGACCAACGCGTCAACGCTTTAGGCGTTGCCGAACCGTTGGTTGTGGTTGAGGGAGAGCGGCGCATTCTGGTTGAACTGCCGGGCATCGAGAACCCGGAAGATGCGATTGCTCTTATTCAGGAGACGGCTTTGCTAGAGTTTATTGACACTGGCGATACGCCGCTGCCGGAAGGATTATGCGTGCGGACAACGGAGCAAGAAGGTCCATCGCGTTGTGAGCTGGGCGCGGATGGGGAAACGGCCGTTTCCTCCACCCCGGCCCCCGCTTTTGATGTTGTTATGAACGGGGCGGCCCTGCGCACAGCCCATTCTGAAGCAAGCCAATTTGGCGACCAATACGTTGCCTTTTCGCTCCAACCTGATTTTACAGATGTTTTTGCCAACTACACGGCGACACACATCGGGAAATTCCTGACGATTATTTTGGACAAACAGGTGATTTCCAGCCCCCGTATTCAATCGGAAATTAGCGGCGGGCAGGGGACGATTACTGGCGATTTTACGCTTGAAGAAGCGCGTAAATTGGCTTTGCAGCTTCGCTTTGGCAGTCTGCCCGTTCCGCTGCGTATCGAGAGTACGCGCCAGGTGGGGGCCACGTTGGGCGAGCTTTCCATTGAGGCCAGCATTCGCGCCGGGGTGATTGGGCTGGCGATTGTTTTATTGTTTATGCTCGTTTATTATCGCCTGCCAGGGCTGTTAGCCGATGTGGCTTTGCTCGGGTATGCGCTGCTAAATCTGGCTGTTTTTATGGCGTTGCCCATCACCTTAACGCTGCCCGCCATCACTGGTTTTCTCATCTCGTCGGGGATGGCGGTGGACGCCAATATTTTGGTGTTTGAGCGGATGAAGGAGGAGCTGCGCAAGGGCAGTTCGCTCACGGAAGCGATTGGGACGGGTTTTGATCGGGCCTGGACGTCTATCCGCGACTCAAATATCGCCACGTTGGTTATTAGCTTCATTTTGCTAATTTTTGGTCGCAGTTTTGGGGCCAGCACGGTGCAGGGTTTTGCCTACACGTTGGCGATTGGGGTGATGATTAGTATGTTTACGGCCGTTTTCGTCACCAAGACATTCGTTCGTATCGTGATGGGACGGTCGGCTAATTGGCTGAGCGGGAAGAAGTGGTTGTTAGGGGTATAAGAAAATCAATGATTCATGATTAAAGATTGGATATTAACGATTCTTTCCCGCTTTAATCATCAATCACCAATCATCTGTTATGTTTAATTTAGTGCAAGGTCGTCGCAAATACTTTATTTTCTCTGGCATTCTCATCGCATTGGGGATTGCCGCTATGATTTATTCGTTGATAACGACGGGAGCCGCTTTCCCGTTGGGTGTGGATTTCCGGGGCGGTACCCGTTTTGAACTGCAATTTACGCAGCCGGTTTCCGAGGGCCAATTGGAAGATATTTTTGCTAGTTTTGATATAACCCATATCTCCGTCATTGCTTTGCGCGGGGATGGGCTTACAAACGCATGGCAGATTCGCGCTCCATTTGTGTCGCCGGAAGAGGCGCAGGCTATTTTGGATAGACTAGCACAGGAGGCGGCGCCGTTTATTCCAAATACGACATCGGTGCAGAGTGTCAGTCCTTCGGTGGGCGGCGAGGTGACGCGGGCGGCGTTTGCGGCTATTTTGGTCGCGGCAGCAGTGATTTTGGTGTATATCATGTTTGCTTTCCGTCAGGTTCCCAAGCCATTCCGTTACGGGACCAGCGCGGTGGCGGCGATGATTCATGATTTGTTTGTTATTTTTGGCTTTGCGGCGATTACGGGGATGTTGTTGGGCTGGGAAGTCGATGCTTTGTTTTTGACGGCCGTCCTTACTGTCGCCGGGTTTAGTTTGCAGGATACGATTGTCGTGTTTGACCGCATCCGCGAAAATATCGCAAAACGGCCGTTAGAGAAATACGAAACCGTTGTCAATCGGTCCATTTTGGAGACCATCCACCGTTCCCTGGCGACGCAGTTGAACGCCATGTTTGTTATGGTTGCCATCTTGCTCTTCGGCGGCGCATCCATCAAGCCGTTTATTGCCGTTTTATTTGTGGGGATGTTGAGCGGGACATATAGTTCGATATTTACGGCCGTTCCCATCCTCGTCGCCTGGGAGAAAGGGGAGATTCCTTTTTTGAAGGGGTGACGAGGTGAAAGGGTGACAAGGTGAAAAGGTTGTGGATTGGGGCGCTGGCGGTTTTACTGGCGGGTTGCAGTCAGGCCGTACAGCTAACACCCACCGCAGATTTGGCGGGGCCTACCCCGCTGTCCCTTCCTGCGGCCCCGCTGCCGTCCACCTTTACGCCGCCCCCGCCGCCGCTGCCCTTGCCGACCTTTACGGCGGCCCCCTCGCTGACGCCTTTACCTTCGGCTACGCCCATTAATTTTGACCAAACGGCCGTCGAACTACGCTATACCATCCCGGCCATCGGTTTAGACCGACGCTTGCAAGCCAATGTCGGCGGCCAACTTATCCTGGTGGATGAGACGACGGGGGAAGCGCGCCAATTCAATAACCAGGGCGGCATTTTGCTGCAATTACAGCAAACGCTGCCTGATTTGACGCTGGAACCACCGCCATCTGGCTGCGACACCTGCGTTCAACTGCGCTTCGATTTACCCTTCTCAGAACTGGCTGGCGAAGGATGGCTGCAAGACCCGATTTTGTTAGCCAGTATCGAAAACTATATGTCGGCGCGGCTCGGCCCCCACTTTCCGCCGGGTACGCAGGTGGGCTTTCGGCGCGGCGTCTCCGCTTATGCCCCGGCTCACACACTGGCTCTGATGGCCGACGGCCGTTTATGGCGTTGGTTGGCAACGGATACCCAGCTTTCTTCCCCCACAGACGCGGCGGTGACGGCTCCCAATCTAGCATTTTTGGCGGCCAATGCGCCATCCGACAGCCTGAATGAGAATTACATGGTGGATTGTGCGGGAACGGCCGTTGAGTCTTTGATGGCCGCTCCCAATGCGCCAATCATTCGCATCTCTTGTCCCGAATTTTCTTTGCCCAATACGCTGCTGCCACTGTATCTGACGTTGGATGAGGCATTGGCGCCCATCATTGCCGATGTGTCAGCGCCCCGCCCGCCGTCCGCTTTTCCTTTGACAGCGCTGCTCGACTATCAGCGGGCTGATGCAGCCCGTTTGACGATTCATTGGGATGGGACGGCCGTTGTCCTTGACACGGCCGCTCAACCCTACACTGGCACAGTGACCGCTTCCCAAATCATCAGCCTGACCAATGCGTTGTTGGACAGCGGCCAATTGCAGCTTGGTCTGACGACGTTTGAGCCGACCGTTACGCCAGCAGCGACGGTCATCACGCCGACGGCCGTTTCTCGCATACTGCTGCGCGGCCCGGATGGGGTTTATGACGGGCAATGGCCGGACGCGTCCGGCTCGGACGCGCCCGATTTTGCCGATTTGAATGCGCTGTTGGATTCGCTTTTAGGTAATGGTTTGCCGACGGCCGTATCGCCTACGGCAACGGCCGTGCCAGAGCCATAATTGGCGCTAAGGGTGCGTTCGTTTATAACTTTGGCGTTTGAAACGTTGTAACCAAGTAATTGGTAACTGGTAATTACCCAATTACGCAATTCCCAATTACCAGCAAACTGCAAAGTTAATTTTGAATGAACCCTAAGAGGTTTAGGATGCAAGGACTTTGTTTGGCC
>JANTGY010000022.1 GCA_024762695.1 Anaerolineae bacterium | reverse complement strand
TCGGGGGGCGACGGCCGTTACCGGGGCGGCGATGGCATTCAACGAGACATCGAACTGCTAGGCGAAGCCACCGTCACTCTGCTAACCGAGCGGCGCAAATTCCCGCCCTACGGCTTGGCGGGCGGCGAACCGGGGCAAACCGGCCAGAATTTGCTCATTCGGGATGGCGAGGCAATCGAATTAGCGGGCAAAACGACGCTGTCAGCCCAAGCGGGCGATGTGATCAGTGTGCGGACTCCTGGCGGGGGTGGGTACGGCCGTTACTAATTCTCACAACCCCAACGCAAACATATACGTACAATTTTATAGTAGGTCATGTTCAAACTTGGTAGGAGCATATTCGAATGGCAAAAGAAAATAATTCATGGACATTAGGCAATGATGCCATGTTATATTCTTCGCTCTCCGCAGCTATTCTATGTGGTATCATCGCCAAATTCATCGGATTTCAACTATGGGCATCAATAGTTATCGCTCTCGCAATATTTGGCGGAATGTGCGCCTACAATTGGCCAAATCAAAAAATGCTAGTCAAAACATTTCCTACTTCAAAACCAGATGCCCATGGAATAATCAGAAATGTTTTACAGGAAAAAGGATTGCCTTATAAATTCCGGCAAAAATTCTTCGATTTAGTAGCGACAAATGTGAGAATTGAAATGAAGGTCGTATATTCCAGAGAATATCGACCGATAGGAACAAGTGTTAGCATTGGTCCCGTAACAGATGGAAATCTGCTGTTTATCGAAAGCTTACAGCAAAATATAGACGAGGCGTTTAAACCGCGCGGTTTACCCTAATTGAGACGGCCGTCGTTCTCTTGCCCTATCTCTCCATCATATTGCCTCAAGCCCGGATACCGCCAGGCAATCCAGCCTACAATGAAGATGGTAGCGATGCCGCCGGTGACGATGGCAAACGGCGCGCCGACGGCCGCCGCCACCAAACCCGCTTCCAATTCCCCCAACTGCGGCCCGCCCATGAAAAAGACCATGTTGACGCTGGTCATCCGGCCGCGCAGCCGATCGGGCGTCAGCATCTGGCGCAGCGTGCCGCGAATGACGGTGGAAACGGTGTCCCCAGCCCCGGTCAGGGCGAAGAGAACGTAAGATAGGGCAAAAACGGTGGAGAGTCCGAAAACGGCCGTTGCCGCCCCATACACCGCCACACTAACCAACAAAACCACGCCCTGCCGCTTAATCTCCTTGCGGAAGGCCAATATCCCGCCAGCAATAATCGCGCCCAACGGCTGCGCTGTCGCCAGCAAGCCGTAACCCTGCACGCCCACCTTCAACACATCGCCAGCCACAATCGGCAGCATCGTCCGCGCCGAACTGAAAAAAGTGGCCCAAAAATCGAGCAGCATCGTGCTCCAAATGAGCCGTTGGCGGAAGGTGAAGCGCAAGCCCTCGACCAGGGCCGCCCAACCCAAACCCTTGCCCAATCCATTTTTCGGGGACGCCTGACCGCGATAGTTCAACATGAGCAAGGAGATGATGACCGTAGCGAAGGAGACGGCGTTCAGCGCATATACCAAACCGACATCAAACGCGCCCACCAATGCGCCAGCCAACGCCGGGCCGACCACCGATGACAAATACCACAGGAGCGTATCCAAGCTAACGGCGTTGGCAAAATGCGCGCGGGGAACGAGATTAGGCGTCAGTGATTGGCGGGCTGGCTCTTCAAAAGCGGAAACGGCCGCTCCCGCCGCCGTCAACGCATAAATCCACCAAATTGTGATACGGTCGGTCAGTGTCAGAACGGCCAGAACCGTTGCCAGTAAAGCGGCCGTTGTTTGCACGCCAATCAGCAGTTTACGCCGGTCGCGGCTGTCGGCCAAAATGCCGCCCAGCAAAGCAAAAAGGATGATGGGCACGACGCGCACCAAACCGACAGCCCCCAGCCCTAATGCCTCAGCCCCCAAATCAAATTCGCGGCCCAAAATGGAAATCGTGTAGGTTTGGTCGCGCAGCAAAGAGAAGATGTGCCAGTTGATGGCGATGAGCTGCATTTGGGAGCCGATGTTGGAGAAAAGACGGCCGATCCACAACAGCCGGAAATCCCGATAGCGTAAGGCCATCAGGCGCGTTGATTGTTTTGTTGGCATAGGAGTTTGGGAGACCTTTTTTGACCTGACAGGTTTTCAATAGGCGGGCTGTCAGGCGGAAGTTGGCAAAAAACCTGTCAGGTCTTTCAGGTTACCGGCAAGTAAACGGTAAAGGTTGTGCCCTGGCCTAAGACGCTGTTGACTTCGATACGGCCGTTATGCTCCTCCACAATCTTATGGGCCACCGAAAGCCCCAACCCGGTTCCTTCCGCTCCCTCGCTGCCCGGAATTCGGTAGAAACGTTCAAAGAGATGCTCAATATCCTCAGGCGAAATACCCGGCCCCGTATCCGAAACGCTTAGACTCAGCTCGTCCTCATGGTATTCGGCCGCCAACTTAATCCGTCCGCCGACCACATTATATTTAATCGCGTTGCTGACCAAATTCAATAAAACCTGTTTCAATTGGTCGGCGTCGCCCACAAGCTGTTGCGGATCGCCCGGTTGGGGCAAATTGTCGTCGAAAGTCGGCAAAATTGTAATCTGCCGTTCATCTGCCTGCGACTGCGTCATATTCACAACATCGTTAATCACCGTTACGATGTCCACCGGCTTAGTTTCCAAACGCACCCGCCCCGACTCCAGACGAGCAAAATCCAGAAAATCTTTAGTCATCTTAGATAGACGCGATGTTTCTCGTTTGATCATGCGGGCGACATCCAGACGCTTTTCCTCCGGCAGCTCGGCGCGCGTCAACAATTCGCTGGCCGTCGCAATAGCCATCAGCGGCGTTTTCAATTCATGCATAACCTCAGCCAGCAAATCAGACTGGTTGAATAAGCGGGCATTGACAATGGCAACGGCCGCTTGCGCCGCCAACGCCTCCAACAAAGCCACATCCTGCGGCGTATAGGGCGCATCATCCTTCTTGTTCAACACTTCCAACGCGCCAATACTCCCTTTTGTTGTCATCAACGGGACAGCCAACATTGAACGAGTCACGAATTCCGAATCGGCGTCCACTTCAGAATAAAAACGGCTGTCGGCTTGCACATCGCCCAGAATCAGGGACTTTTTGTTTTGCACCACCCAGCCAGCAATGCTGTTGTCCAGAGGCACCTCAACGTCAGCCGGAACTTCTCCGCCTAAAGAAGCAGTGAAATGGAGCTTTCCCGTTGTCTTATCCACCAACAAAATAGACGCTTTTTGCGAATCAGTCATTTCAGTGGAGACATCGAGCACCAACAATAATAGTTCGTCTAAATTGAGGGTGGACCCTAAAAGCTGGCTAATCTCCAGCAATCGTTGGAAGCTAGACGAATCAATCACATCTGGCGTGGGGACTTGAAGCTGTTTTTCATTTATTTGGGGCATAAGACGCTCACTTCTTGGTCATTATGGCAGAAACGGGGCAGCCAAGCGGGGCAAAACATCAATGACATCGGCATGAATAACAATATCGGCGACATCATCTAAATGGGTATCGCTTAAAGTGACAATGATTAATCGCGCGCCGGAATGCTTGGCCTGCAAAGGTAAATCGCCGGCAGGGGCTACTTGTAATGACGAACCTATGGCGAGCATTAAATCGCAAGTCTTGGCTTGCCGCCGCGATTCGTTCAAGACAGAGATGGGCAGTAATTCGCCAAACAAGATGGCGTTAGGCTTGAGTATGCCGCCGCAGGCAGGGCAATGAGGAACCTCGCCAGTCGTCATATAATCATCCAACACTGCGGATGAATTATAAATTTCATAGCAACGTATGCAAGTTGCTTCGCGCATGTGGCCATGTAGTTCATGGACTATTTGAGAACCGGCTTTGGCATGCAAGGTGTCTATATTTTGGGTGATGATAGCTTTTAATGGCCCCTGCCTTTCTAAATCGGCTAATGCTTGGTGCGCCACGTTTGGTTTGGCGGCAAGCATGAGCGCAGCCAATGGCCGGAGCCAATCGTAGAATACTTGTGGGTTTTGTTTGAAGGCGTAGATGGAGGCAACTTGCATTGGATCATGTTTGGCCCATAAACCTGAGTCCCGGTTGCGAAATTCAGGTATGCCTGATGGCGCGCTTATCCCTGCCCCGGTTAAGGCGACGGCATGGCGAGATTGTTGCAGAAGCTCAATTGCCTGATTAATTAAGCTGTCTAGTTTAGTCACAAAATTCCTTCAAAAATGATGAACGACGCATGAAGAATATGCATTTCTCATGGCGGCCCCGCTGGTGGGGGATTTTTCTTGTTTACACTTGAATAAATTGTTGGGCCAATTGATAGAATTGTTTGGCGGTTTGGCCCTGAGCATAGGCCGCTACGAGAATAGCGCCTTTGTTAACGGATTGGGTGAGTTCGGCCGGGTTAATGGACAGTACTTCCTGAATGGGGTGTTCTAAATAGGTTTCGACGGCTTTGCGCGGTAGTTTCATTTGGCTGCCAATGTCGAAGATGATGGCGTTTAGATTGGTGAAGGGTTGCATGGTTTGTTGCAGTTGGGCGAGCGTCTGTTTGGCGGCGGAGAGGGCAATGCGTTCGGGCGGGAGGCAGACGATGATTTGATCGGCGCGGGCTATCAGGGCGGTTGCCCCTTCGGACAGTGCGTCGCCTATGTCGGCGACGACGTTTTGGCCGGATGGCAGCAGGGTGTCCAATAGGGCGTCTGTTTGGGCGGCGCTAAGTTCGGAGAAACGGCCGTCCTGGTTGGGATGGGCGGGCAGTAATTGCAGATGGCGGCTGAGTTGAACGATCTGCTGCGGCAGCCAATGGGCGATGTCTTCTTCAGGCAAATCGGCCAGGGCGTTGACGCTGCCTGTGACTTGATGGTTCAGGTAAAGGGCGATATGTCCCTGGCGGGTGTCCAGGTCAATCAATGTGGTGGGTTGCCCCAATCGAGCGATGCTGGCGGCCAGGTTGACGGCCGTTAACGTGGCCCCCGCGCCGCCCCGCGCCCCGATGACGGCCGTTAAACTCCCTCCCTCTCTTTTTTCAAACTTAGGCAGTGGTTTCTTGGCCGATTCCATTACGATTGTCTTATCAGGGACAGGCGGGCTGGATTCCCATTCGTCAGTATCAGTTTCTGACGTTTCATTAGCGCCCAAAATGCCTTCAATCCGGGCGATCATCTCTTCCGGATCGGTTGGCTTTGTGAGGTAATCGTCGGCGCCGGCGTCAAAACCGGCTAATTTTTGATACGGCTCATCCTCGGCCGTGAACATGATGACCGGCACGGAGGCCAACTGTGGATTAGCCCGTAATCGCCGACAGACTTCCAGACCGTCCATGTCGGGCATGTTCATGTCCAATAAGATCAGGTCGGGCATTTCGTCTTGCGCTAACTGCAATCCTTTAATTGGCGAAAGCGAGCTAATCGCTTCGTAGCCATATTGCCGTAAGGTCATGACGACAATTTCGAGGGTATGGGGATGATCGTCAATGGTTAAAATTTTATGTGTCATGGTTTATCATCAACTTATACTGGCGGCCACGGATAATGTCGCCCTGGCCCAGGCTGAATAAATGTCGCTTTCTCTATTATACGATCTAATCGCCTTTCCAAGGCTAGTAATTCTGGACCAGTTAATAACGGCCGTAACGCCAATCGAATTTGACCGAGATTTGATTTGAATTGAACGAGATCGGCTAATAAATCATCGGGGATGGGCATTCCGGCAAATTCCCAGATGACAGAGCGCAATTTGTATTCGGCGTGGAAGCAGATGCCGTGATCAATGGCCCACAATCGGTCGGAAGCGGCGTTGTTATCGGCTTCTTGCAGCAAAACATGGCCGCCTTTACGGTCCGCATTGTTGATGAGGGTGTCGAACAGAACAAATTGTTGCAAAGCGCGGCGAAAATCGACGCTGCCCTCAATGGTGAAGTAATGGCATTCAGGATCATGTTTGATGAATTGTTGGACGGAGCCGACGCCGTGCGGCCCCTGTCGTAGAACGGTGGGCGGTACGATGTCCCAGCCCAGGGCATCGCTGATGACGAAGGCGGCGACTTCGCGCTGGCATAAGGTTCCGGCGGCAAAGTCCCATAACGGCCGTTCCCCCTGGCGCGGTTTGTAAACGGCCGTCATCTCATGTTCCGGTTCATCGCCTAACGGCCCGCGCACGCGCGCCAGGAAAGAGTAGTTGGAACTCCAGGGCAGCAAACCGGCCATTTCCATGACGCCAGTTTGTAATAAACTCAGGATATTGCGTGTGTCTATCTCACCCATAGCTCGCCATACGATTTAATACCTATCCTAAAATTAACCGTGGAGAGCGCAAAAAGCGCGAAGATAAAGTAATTGTTTCTCCGAGTTCTCCGCGATCTCTGCGGTTTTTCGGATAGATTCTTAGTGTTTATGCCCTCCGTTGCGGTGAGGACAAAAATGGCCTTCGGGATCAATGGGTTGGCCACAGTTGCCGCAAATCGGCCGTCCGGCGCTAACCACTTCCTCCGTATGTTTGGTGAGGGCTTGAATATGCGCCCGCGTTGTCCAAAAGCTCACAGCGTTCGGCTCCTCGCCTTCATCCACCAACTGATAGGCGACGAGGACGATTTGTTCGGAACTTTCATTATAGCCCAGACCTATGTTGCCAATGCGGAACAGGGCTTCAATTGGTTCGCGCAGCCGCATATCCTTCCACAGCGATTCTGTTTGAGCGTCGCGGGTATTGGATGATGGATGCTGCTCGTCTAATTCAGCTAACAGTGTGCGGAAGCTTTCGGCTAACAGGCGGGCTTGCTCCTTTTCCATGATCAAGGAGACGATTTGCGCGCCCAGACTGCCCTGAAGGTAAAAGACGCGTTGGCCGGGCGGGCCGACGGCGCCAATGGTCAGGTGGGATACTGGATTGAGTTCAATATGGCTGGCCATAGTTGTGTGTCCTTATGGGTTATGGGATGCAACGGCCGTTTCATCATCATCGGCTGTCTTATGTTTTGGTTCGGGTTTGGACGGCCGTTGCAAAGGGCCGTCGTCATTCAGGCGCAATATCCGCACGCTGCCATTGGCGGCCAGCGTAATCACGCTGGCTGAAGCCGGAGAGATAACCAGCCGCTGGAAAAGATCAATGTGTACGCCTAAATAATGAGCCAGAATTAGTTTGATCAGGTCGGCGTGGGAGACGACGACAATGAGGTCGTCCGGGTGTTGGCGGCTCAGGTCTTCCAGCGCCTGAACGGCGCGGAATTGAACTTCGCGCAGGCTTTCGCCTTCGGGGAACTGCATCCGGCTGGGGAAAAATTGGACGGCGAACCAGCGTTTCTTTTTGGCTAGTTTTTTAACTTTTTTGCCTTCCCAACGGCCGTAACGCACTTCGCTAATGGCGTCCACTTCAATGATGTCTAATTGATGGGATTGGGCGATGTATTTGGCGGTTTCCATGCACCGCGTAACCGGGCTGCTGTAAACGGCCGTTACCGGCAAATGGGCTAGCCGCTGCGCCGCCGCCTCAGCCTGTTTATGGCCCTTTTCATTCAAATGCACGCCGGGGATGCGTCCAGCCAGCCGATGTTTCTTTACCCAATCATTTTCGCCATGTCGCACTAAAACAATGGTGGTCATGGCAGAATAATAACACAACTGGATTGGTAAACGGTAATCAGTAGACAGTAAACGGTAATTGACAAATCGGTAAACAGCAGGCCGTGCGCGGCAATCGGATTACGGATTACCATCTACTGTTCATCAATCGCCTCTTCCTCTGGTACGGCAAATGTTAGCGGTTCAACAATAGGATTATAAGAACGGGAATTACAAACGCGATTGTCTGGTCGCAGCGATTCTTGCCACGCTTCGGCCGTCAGGCCATCGGCGTACTGCCCCAGCCCAAAGTATGCGGCCATCACATTACAGGCCGCCGGCGCCGCCCAGGCCGATCCTTCGCCGCCGTTAAAAATAAAAACGGAAACAACGATTTCGGGATTTTCATAGGGCGCATACCCAACATACCAGGAATGCGTTGGCAGCACTCTGCGCTGCTCAATATCTTCAAAGCGGCACCAACCGCGCTCAATGGCAATATTGTCGCAGTATTCGGCCGTACCCGTTTTGCCGGCCGTCGTAACGCCAAATTTGTCCAGCCAATCTACTGAAGTCGCACCCGTGTAAAATTCGTCCTCGCTGACGAATGTATTCACCAGCTTCATCCCTTCCTGGACAACCTGTAAATATTCGCGGTCAACATCCAGCGCGTCAACCACTTCTGGGCGGAAAATGTAATTGCCATTTGCATCGAACTCGATGTTGATGGCGGGATCGTCCAAGGGGTTGCCATCGGCGTCTACAAGAGCGGTACGGCCGTCATTTCCCGGAAATGCGCGGGCAACAACCTGACTGTTCTCATCCACCACAGCGACATTACCCGCCTCATCCGTCATATGATGAATAATCGTCGGCCGATATAAAAAGCCGCCGTTAGCCACAACAGCCGCCATTTGCGCCACTTGCAGCGGCGTCGCTGTCATAAACCCTTGCCCGATGCCCAAATTATAATCATCGCCTGTTGACCAGGGTTCGCCATACGTTTGCGCTTTCCAATTCTCATTTGGCGGCAGATTCCCCGTTGATTCCAGCGGTAGTTCAATACCCTGGATGCGGCCAAACCCAAATTGTTCGCCATAACGCGCCAGTCGGTTCACACCCAACCCTTCCACAAACTCGCCATCTTGGTCAAAGCCGCCGCTAATTTTGTAAAAATAGATGTCGCACGAATTGGCAATGCCGCGCCGCATATCCATCAGGCCATGTTCGCCGTTGGGATATACCCAGCATACAAACGGCTGCGCTCGCCCCGGATCATTAGGCGCAAATCGGTTTTTAATTTCGATAATTCCAGGGGCGCGCAAAAAACGATTGGGTGAAACGATGCCCTCTTGCAGCGCGCCCGCCGCCGGAACAAGCTTAAACGTTGAACCCGGCGGATACGTACCGCTAATGGCATGGTTGACCAGCGGCGTATAATCATTTCGCGCCAGCCCTAAATAATAATCCACCGGCACTTCAGTCTGAAAACGATTGTTATCAAACGTAGGATAATTGACCATCGCCAGAATTTCACCCGTTTGCGGATTCATGGCCACGATGGCCGCTTGCTCAATTTCAGGGAAAGTGCGTTCGCCGGTGATTTCGTCTACCCGCGCTGTATCCCGATTGGCTTGCATAAATTGGTCAAGAATTGCATAGGCTTGCTTTTGTAAATCCAAATCGAGCGTCAAATGTAAATTTAGCCCGGCAACCGGCGCGCGTTCCAGACCAATCTGGCGTAGTTCTCGTCCTGTCCAATCCTGCTCGATTTGCCGCTCCCCCTTTTGGCCGGATAGTTCAATCTCCATCGAGGATTCCAGCCCCGCCCAGCCAACGCGGTCATCCCGTTCATACCCCAAGACATTGATCCAATTTTCATTAGGGATTGGCCCCATATAGCCGAGAAGATGGGATGTGTACTCGCCGCTGGGGTAATAACGCAGCGGTTCTTCCAACACGCGCACGCCCGGAAGAAATATGCTTTCCTGCTCGATGGTGTAGGCCAGTGTTATTGGTACGCTGGATGTGATAACGGCCGGTAGGTAGGGCGCAAAGCTAAATGTTTCCACAATACCGGCAATACTGTCCGGTAGTTGGGGGACAACGCCGGCTTCGTTTAAGGTTTCGGCCACGGGCGCATTAAATAGCCGGGCCAACCGACTGTATGAACTGACTAATTCGGGATTAGCCGCTTCAATAAGGGCTTGTTGTTGAATTGTATTTGTCACCGGCACGCCAGTTAATAAGGAGAGGCGTTCGTAAACGGCTTGCCGCTCTTCTTCTGTATCTGGCAAAAATGCCGGGGTGATGGTGACGTTAAAACTAGGTAAATTGACGGCCAGCGGTTGGCCGTTGCGATCAAACATAACGCCGCGCGGCGCAGTTTGGCGTAAGACGGCAATCCGATTTTCTTCAGCTTGAGCTTGTAAATCGCTGCCGCGTGTTTGTTGTATCCACCATATGCGGTAAACCAACAGCCCCAAAATGGTAATGAATAACAGGCGCAAAAAAAACAAACGGCCGCTTACGCCCATATCTTCTCTTTCTAACGCTTCTTGATCTTCTATTCGTTCCCAACCCATGCGGGACATATGGATTTCCTCACGGAGCGGAGCGGCGAAGTTGCGTAGTTACGAAGTCATTTCTCCATTGCTTTGCAACGACGCCGCTTTGCAACGACGTTAAATTTTTATAGGGCGCGGACGGAATAACTGGTCCAGCAAGTGCATGATCCAGTAGATGGGTAGGATCAATGCGCTGTGCAGCAAAGCTGTCGGCGATAGTTTGGCCACGGTCTGTAAGTCTATTGGTTGGCCGAGAAGTCGCAATAAAAGCAGATAAATGAATAGATAAATGAGGGTTGCCAGCGCAGCCATGACAACCGGCAGGAAAAAACGGCTGGTGGGAAAGGCGTTTTCGATCCAGGTTACGGCCGTAATCGCCAACATAAAGGCCAATGCCGTTGTGCCAAGCGGCGCCACGCTAAACAAATCCAGGCAAAGACCGCCGATGAATGCCCAAACGATGCCTTCATTAATCCCCCGCAGCAGCCCCCAGGCCAGGGCGACGAGGAGGGGGAGTTGGGGAACCATGCCCAGAATGGGAAAACGCGGCAGTACGGCCGTTTGCAAAACAGCCAACGCCAACATCACCGGTAATGCCAAATAAATCGTCGAACTCATCGCGCCAATTACCAATTACTAGTTACCAATTACCAATTACCAGTCCCCTAACCCCCATCACCCACCCGGCGGATTAGTAAAAATCTCCGTATCCACAGGGCGGAAACTGGTGATGACAAAAACAATCTCCAGCGCATCAAACTCAACCGCCGGTTGGACAATAGCCCGTTGAAATAATTCCGCTTCCCGGCGATCCACTTCAATAACCCGGCCAATGACAATATCCTGCGGGAATTTTCCGCCCAGGCCCGATGTGAGCGCCACTTCGCCCACTTCAATCTGGCTGGTCAGGTCAACCCAATCAATGCTGGTGGAACCGCCCAAGCCGCCGCCGCGCAAAAGGCCCGTCGCCCGTGAATTGCCCAGGCGGGCGGGGATAGAACTGGCATTATCTGTGACCAGCACAATCTGCGCTGAGTTGGCCGTTGTGCGGAACACCTGGCCGACCAGACCGCGCGCGCTTTCCACCGGCATCCCGACCACGACGCCGTCGTCGCTGCCTTTGTCTATGATGATGCTGCGCAGCGAGGGGCTGGTGTCGCGTCCGATAACCGAGGCAGTCAGGCGAGTGAATTCAGGCTGTTGGCGGGCGCGGTTGAAGAGGTCGAGTAGGAGTTGGTATTCACCCTGGATTTCGCGTAGTTCTTCGTTTTCCCGTTCCAAGACATCTACTTCCGCTTGCAATCGGGCGATTTCGTCGCGGGCTGTGTCCAAGTCGCGCGGGCCGGTTGTCAAATCGGCTACGCTGTCAGCGCGCGCGGCCGTCCAGCCGGTAATTGTTGCCAGAGGGTCTTGTACAAAGCGCAGAACAGCGTCCAGGTTGCCGGTATTGTCTAAAATGGTCAATAAGATGGCGACCCCGACCAAAATGATGAATACGCCCCATCGTAATCGTCGTTGCGCTTCGTTCAGATTCATGTGAAGTGATGAAAGTGGAATGATGAATGATGAATTCATCGTTCATCATTCATCACCTATCATTTTAGTGTGTGCTGCCGCGATGCAGGCCGACCAAAACGCGCTCGTAGTTGTCCAAATCTTCCAGGACGCGACCAGCGCCGCGCGCGACGCAGGTCATTGAATCTTCGGCAACCCAGACCCGCATTTTAACCAGGTCTTCCAGGCGTTCGGCTAACCCTTTGATTTGGGCGCCGCCGCCGGCCAGACAAATGCCGACTTCCATTAAGTCGGCAACCAGTTCGGGCGGGGTTTCGTCGAGCGTGTCGCGCACGGTGTCCACGATGATGTTGACGGAGGGGGCCATCGCTTCGCGCAGTTCGATGCTGCTGATTTCGACGGCCTGGGGCAGCCCATTGATGAGATTCCGGCCGCGCAGTGTCATGGTGCGCTCTTCGGGCAAGGCAAAAGCGGAGCCGATGCCGATTTTGACGCGCTCGGCCATGCGCTCGCCGATGAGGAGGTTATATTTGTTGCGGGCGTATTGGATGATGTCTTCATCCATTTCGTCGCCGGCGACGCGGATGGAGCGTTTGACGACGATGCCGCCCATAGCGAAGACAGCCACTTCGGTGGTGCCGCCGCCGATGTCTACGACCATACTGCCCCGCGTTTCGATGATGGGCAGACCGGCGCCGATGGCGGCGGCCATGGGTTCTTCGATGAGGTACGCTTCGCGGGCGCCGGCGGAGATGGCGGCGTCGTAGACGGCTCGTTTCTCCACTTCGGTGACGCCGCTGGGTACGCCAACGACAACGCGCGGGCGCGGGAAGGGGACGATCATTTGTTCATGGGCTTTTTTGATGAAGTAGTCGAGCATCGCTTCGGTGATCTCGAATTCGGAGATGACGCCGTCGCGTAACGGCCGTATGGCCACAATATCGCCAGGGGTGCGCCCAACCATTTCGCGGGCTTCGGCGCCAATCGCTAACGGCCGTCGCGTGCGTTTGTTGATAGCTACCCAAGACGGTTCGTTAATGACGATGCCCCGGTCGCGGATGTAGACCAGCGTGTTTGCTGTGCCTAAATCTATGCCAATATCTAATGATAGTAGACCTAATAACCAATCTAGCGGTCGAAACAAGGTTCCTCTTCCTTTCTTTGATTGCTTTGGTTGCTCGCGCTTAGCCGCTGGCAAAAAGCAGGCAACACTTTGCGAATTATATCACATGGGCGCTCCCCTGCACGAAGGACGGCCGTTTATTCGGTTTTGCCCAACGAAAAGCCCA
Source organism: Anaerolineae bacterium (assembly GCA_024762695.1). Classification (GTDB taxonomy): domain Bacteria; phylum Chloroflexota; class Anaerolineae; order Promineifilales; family Promineifilaceae; genus JACKCC01. The sequence goes on along the minus strand of JANTGY010000022.1, from coordinate 10,525 downwards.
ATTCTGCCACTGAATCGTGCTACAATCTGAGAAAATGGTAAGCGGGCTGTTGCCGTACAACGGCACGGCCGTTATGATCGTAATAGAGATTGAAGAATAGAGACAGAGATAGAGGATTGAGCGATGGCGTTACAGGCTTTGTTTGCAGGGTTGGTTTTTGATGAATATGAGCGGGTTGTGGAAACGGCCGTAATCGGCGGCGACGCCCACTATGTGATTGACGATAACGGTTTCCGTCGCCATATTGACGCTGAAGAGGTTGACCGGCAAGTGTTGGGTATTTTCCTGGAGCAGTTGGAAGACAATAAAGAATTGGCTGTCGAACAAATGCTGAATATGATGGGCAAAGACGATCTGTTTACGAAAGCGGCCGTTGACGCTTCCTTGCGTAACGTAGATATGGATGAAATTATCAAACAGGGGATTCCAGAGCAGGCGCGCAATATGATGGGGATGCTTGGCTTCCGTATTACCATTAACTTGCACGGCGAAGTTGTAAAAATGGACCAACCGGCCGCGCCCGATGAGGAGTAAAAAATTGTCAATGGCTAATGGTCAATTGCCAATGGGCGCATTTCAAATGAGTTGAGAAAAGTGCGTGTATCGGGAATTCCAATTCCGTTAGTGTCACGAAGTTTTCGCCACTAATGAATCGCATGTTGAGGGAATTGGAATTCCCGCAACTTCCTCTCGAGTAGGTATCGGGAATTCCAATTCCCGATACATCATCTACAAGGAGGTGGCGAAAAACTAAAGACACTAACCAATTCCCGATACATCAACTGAGAGGAAACACACCCATTGCCAATTGCCAACGAGAAAATCATTACAATTGGCAATTAACAATTGACTATTGACAATTAGTAAGCGCCGCGCCCAAACAAGCTGTGCGGAATAGTTTGCAGCAAAATCCGAATGTCCAGCATCAACGACCAATGTTCGATGTAGTAAATATCCAGTAAACAAAGCTCGTCAAACGTCAAATCCGAACGGCCGCTTACCTGCCACAACCCCGTTAACCCGCCAATTACCGAAAGCCGCTGCCGATGCCAGGGTTTGTATTGCTCGACCTCGTCCATTAACGGCGGGCGCGGCCCGACCAGACTCATTTGCCCCAGCAACACATTCCACAACTGCGGCAACTCATCCAGGCTGCTGCGTCGCAAAAACCGGCCGACTCGTGTCAGGCGCGGATCATCTTTCATTTTGAAAATAGGCCCATCCGCTTCGTTCAACGCTTCTAAAGCCTTCTTTTGCTTATCGGCGTCCACCACCATCGAGCGGAATTTGTACATTTTGAATAATTTCTTGTTGCGTCCAACCCGTTCTGCCGAATAGAGAATCGGTCCCGGCGAATCCAGTTTTATGGCGAGGGCGATTAAGCCCGTAACCAGCAGCGCGGGAATGCTGGCGATAATGATCAATGCCATGTCCAGCGCGCGCTTGGCAAGTTTCTGTCCGCGCGTCATCCCCACATCGCGCACGCTGAGCATGGGAACCCCGGCCATGTTGTTGAACTCGACCCGGTTCAGGCTGAGCTGCAATAAATCGGGCACAACCTGGGCCGTTATGCCATGTTGATGGCAGGTGCGGAGCAGCTTAACGGTTTGTTGGTGCATTTCGCCGGGCACGGCAATGAAGACGGTGTAGAGTTTGGGCTGTTTTTCCAGGATGGCGGGCAAATCATCAAATGTACCCAGATGGGGGATGCGGCCCAGGCCGATATTGTTTTCTTGGGAACCGTCGTGCAAATAGCCGATGGCTTTGAAGCCCAAATCGGGGCGAGCCAGCAGTGTGCGGATGAGGCCGCGCCCCGTTTCACCGGAGCCTAAGACCAGTACGCGGTCAACGGCCGTTCCCCGCCGATACAAAGCCGCCAAAACCCAACGTCGCAGCAAGCGCCCCAGTCCCAAAAAGAGGATAACGAACAGCAAAATCCAAAAGAGCATCAGGCGGGAGAAGGGCGCTTCGGGTAGGGAGAAGTAGGTGACGGCCATAAGCAGGGCGACGGCCGTCGCCACCGCAAAGCCAATCCGCGACACCTCATCCACCCAGAACTCGCCGCGCCGCCGCCGCCACACCCGTCCTTGAGCAAAAGTCAGGATGAGTAAAACATTGAGAGCGATTTGCTGGCTGTAATAGCGCGCATACGGCTCAAAAAAACGTTCATCAACGGGTAAAAACCATTGCCAACGGTAGCGCGCCATGTAGGCAAAGACGAACGCGCCATTGATGAGAATCAAGTCGGCGATGACGGTAATGTTGCGGATGGTTTTGGTTCTCATTCTTTTCGTCTAGTCGTCTGGTTGTCGCTAGTCTCCAGTCTTTAATCTCTCATTGCCCTGCGATAAGTTTTGGCCGTTTGCTCGCCCGTTTGCTGCCAGGAGAAGCGTTTGGCTTGGCGCAGGCCCTTTTCGCGCATTGTAGCCGCTAATGATGGATTTTGCAGGACGGCCGTTATACGATCCCCCAATTCTGCCACATCCTGCGGATTAAACAACAGCCCCGCTTCCCCCGCCGCTTCGGGGATAGAGGAAGCGTTCGAAGCGACTACCGGCGTGCCGCAAGCCATCGCTTCCACAACCGGCATCCCAAACCCTTCATAAACCGAGGGGAAAACCAGCAAGCTGGCCGCGTTATACCACAGCGGCAAATCGTCGTCGGGCACGTAGCCCGTAAAGCGCACCCGGTCTTGCGCGCCCAACGCGGTAACGCGATCCCAAATCTCGTCGAACAACCAGCCCTTGCCGCCTGCCAGAACCAGATTGACATCGGGCGGCGCGACCTGGGCAAACGCTTCAATCAGCGTGGGGATGTTTTTGCGCGGCTGCAAAGTGCCGACATGCAAAATAAACCGTTTTGGCAGTCCCTCGCGCTGGCGGAAAGCGGCAATTCCCGCCGATGACAGCGGTTGGTAAACGCCATCCACGCCGGGGTAAGCCACGTCAATCTTTTCTAACGGCGCGCCAAAAAAATGGTGGATGTCTTGCCGCCCCGATTCGGAGATGGCGATGATGCGTTTGGCCTGACGGCAAGATTGGCGCGTTTGATTAGTCAGATACCAGCGCTGCGCTGTCGGGAAAGCCTGGGGATAGTGCATGAAGCTCAAATCGTAGACGGTGACGACGGCCGTTCTTGCTGAAAACCAGGGCGTTGCAAAAGCCATCCCATGCAGCAAATCCAGCTTGCGCCGTGCCGCCAGCCAGGGCCAGGCTGACTGTTCCCAGGCGATGCGCGCCAATCGTCCTTCCGTCGGCCAGCGGCTTTTGACAACAGTTCCCACCGCGTTTAGCCATGTTTCAGAGTGGCGCGTGAAAATCGTGTATTCAAAGTCGTCTTGGGGCAGATGACGCAGCGTTTGGGCGATATATTGATGGATCCCCGCTCGCCGGTAGCTCGCCTCGCCAGAGAGGAGATGGGCGTTAATGCCCACGCGCAGCTTCGTCAAATTAGGCATAAGAAGTTACACAGAGAGCCACAGAGGACGCACGGAGATTCACAGAGAAAACGCAAAGAGACGCTCTAAAATCTCTGTGAATCTCTGGGTCTTCTCTGCGTAACTCTGTGTTCCTTTTAAGACTCATGGCGTTTAAGGAAATGGAGTTTGCGTCCATTGCAAGCCATTCACCGCCACATTGTTGACGCGCAGTTCCCAGTGGAGATGGGGGCCAGTGGAGAGGCCGGTTCCACCGCCGTTGGCGATGGGCTGACCGGCGGCTACGGAGTCGCCAACTTTGGCGATAAACGCATCCAAATGGAAGTAAGCCGACATGACGCCCAGCCCATGATCCACAACCATTGTGTTGCCGTGCAAGGCCATCTCCTCGGCAAACACGATAACGCCATTGGCCGGGGCCAGGATGGGCGTGCCGATGCCGCCGCCGAAATCCACGCCAGTATGGAAAATCTCGAAGGGGCCGCCGTTGTAAGAGCGAGCATCGCCATAGGTGGCGGTGACGATGGTGTTGGTGACGGGCTGTTGGAATAAACCATCCCAAAGTTGTGTGTCGCTGAATTGGCTGTAGAAGGTGGACAGCAAGGCGTCTTCGCTGGCGCGGATTTCTGGTTCGAGTAAATAGCTTAGTTCGTCGCCAACGACGATGTATTGTTCGCCGTAATTGGCTGATTGGATGCGTAAATCCTGGTTGAACGGCGTCCAGGGTCGGCTGCCCGATCCGGCCAGTTCCAGCGTGTAGGTTCCTGGTTCGGTAAAGGCGTCGAGGCCGACGAGTGCGGCGTAACCGTCTTCGTGGGGGAAGAAACGAAGCTGCTGCCCGGCTAATTGGCCGGTGGGCAGGCCGTCGTTTAAGTTTTTGACGGCGATGCTGACGGTGGAACCTTGTGTGATGGGATACGGCCGTATTGCCACATCGACCCATTCACCCGGTAAAACGCGGTAGGGCTGGTCGCTGGGAATGCGGAGGCGTTGGCCGGGAAAAACGTAATCCGTAATGCGTAATCCGTTGGCGGAGGCCAGTTCAGCGGGGGAGAGGGCGTAGCGGGCGGCGATGGCGAGCAAGCCCTCGTTCTGAGCGACGATGTGGGCAGTTCCCGTTATGGGTTGGGGTAGGGCTGATCCGGTGCGGCTGATGACGGCGATGGAGTCGCCGATGATGAGCGAGGGGTTGGTGGTGATGAGGTTGTTGGTTGCGGCGACGGCCGTTGCCGTCGTGTTAAACAACGCCGCGATGCCTGCCAGCGTATCCCCGGCTTGAATCGTGTAGACAGTGGCAATGGCATCTCCTGTGCCGCCAGGAATGATGAGCGGCTGCCCCACGTAAAGCAGCGATTCTTCGGTTAAGCCGTTTAACGCTTGCAATTCGGCCACTGTCACGCCGTAATTTGTGGCGATGATGGTCAAATTCTCGCCATCCTGTACCGTATGCACCAGCGGGATGGGTGTGTCTGCTGTTGGTTCGGGCGTGGCTGTGTCGTCTTGCGCGCGCGCCGGCAGCCAGGCCAAAATCAAACTCAGGCCGACGAAAATGATTGTGAATAAACTGTTTTTACGTTGCACGTTTTACGTTTTACGCTCCCCAAATTGAATCTGGTCGCCCACTTCAACCTGTTCCAACAGACTGGGATGCCCCTCGATGACGTAGCGGGCGGGGGCCTGGGGGACGTAGGAGAGCCGCCAGGGTTTGGCTAATACTTTGTCCACGATTTCGCCGCTGTCGTTGACCCAAATGACGCCTAAATCGAAGAAGACGAAGAGCATGTGGATGGACGCAGCGACGCGGCTGTCGCTTTTTTCGACGAGGACGAGGCCATCGTCTGCGGCCAGGTGGCGGCGGAAGGTGAAGCCGCGTAGTTTGTCGCTAAAGTTGTCGCACCATTTGGCGCGTTGGAGGAGGATACGGCCGTCGTTCCCCAGCTTGATTTCTCGGTATTCCGTCATGGGGCGAAGTATAAACGAAGATGAGGGGGGGGCAAGGCGAGGAGGAGCGGGTGAGCGGGTGAGCGGGCGAGCTTGACGAACGGGGGTCGGCGTTTCATAATTCTGCGGCGGTGGATTGATGCGAGACGGATTATTGAGAAAAGGGAATGAATGATGTTGATTGCGGTTGGGTCTAAGAACCCCGTTAAGGTTGAAGCGGCGCGCTCGATGGTTGCGCGCGTATGGCCGGAGGCGCAGGTTGTCGCCGTTGATGCGCCATCGGGCATTAGCGAGATGCCAATGAGCGATGAGGAGACGCTTACCGGGGCGATTAACCGGGCTAAGGTCGCCCGCGCCCAGCTCAATGCCGATTTGGGCATTGGATTGGAAGGAGGCGTGCATCCCGAACCGTTCGGATTGACGTTAATGGGCTGGGTGGCGATTGTGGATGACAACGGCCGTCAAGGTTTGGCCGGCGCCGCGCGTTTGCCTTTACCCCATCGCATTGCCCAACGAGTATTGGATGGCGAAGAATTGGGCGATGTGATGGACGACATCTTAAACGACCGTAATGTGAAGCAAAAAGGGGGCGCAGTGGGAGCGTTGACCGCCGGTTTGACGCCGCGCGGGCAGGCATTCGCGCAGGCGGTAGCCTATGCGCTTTCCCCCTTCATCGTCCCCGAACTCCACGAGTAGAGGAATGCAGGGAGAGGGCGCGGTTTGCCGCTTTGACGTCGTTTCAGGGCTGCTTTATAATGCCCCAAAATTGATTGGATGCCTATGACAAATAAAGAGAACAAATCACTGCCCTCTGAGTTGTACACAGAGGAGTATTTTTTAACGGCTTGCGAAGGGTATGACGTTTTTATTGAATCGGAAGGCCAGCATCTTTCGCGGCGTTTGCATGATGCGTTTGCGGTTGCCGAAGTGCAGCCGGGAATGCGTCTGCTGGATGTGGGCTGCGGCCGGGGCGAGATTTTGCGCCACTGTATGCAGCTTGGCGTGGATGCGTTTGGCATTGATTATGCGGATGCGGCAACGGCAATGACCCGCGAGGTTATTGAGACAGAGCAGGAAAATAAGGATGCGAAGGCGGGCGTTTGTCGTTCCGACGCTAAAAAACTGCCCTTTCCGACGGGTTATTTTGACCGGGTGTTGATGTTTGATGTGGTGGAGCATTTGTATCCCTGGGAGCTGCATGAAGCGATGTTGGAGGTGCGGCGGGTGTTGAAAGATGACGGCCGTTTCATCATCCATACGGCTCCTAATCGCTGGTATGACAAATATGCCTATCCCTGGGTGCGCCGTTTCCGTATTCTACTAGGCCAGGGCGACAAATACCCGGCCGATCCCCGCGCTATCACGCCGGTTAACCAGCATGTGCATGTAAACGAACAAGATATGCTGAGTATGGGACGCGCGCTTAAGGATGCCGGTTTTAGCGGCAAGGTCTGGCTTGATTCGCCGCCGCAAAATCGGCAAGAAAACCCCCTTATGGCCGGTTTACACTTCATGGCTTTCCGCGTGCCGCCCTTCCGCTGGTTCTTTGAGCGGGAGGTGTTTGCGGTGGCGGAGAAAGAGTAAGTAGTAATTGGTAATTAGCGAATAGTAATTACCAATTACCAATTACCAATTACCAATTACCAATTACCAATTACCAATTACCAATTTCCCCACGTGTCATGCTAAAAAAGACACTGCCCCTCCTCCTCATTTTCCTCATTGCCGTTGGGTTGCGTAGTTATCGGCTAACGGCCGTTCCCCCTGGTTTGACGCACGATGAGGCCAATCACGGCCGTGAAGCGCTGGGTATTTTGGATGGGGATTTGCGTTTTTACTTCCCCGCCAATTATGGCAGCGAGCCGGTCTACAGCTATACGGCAGCGGCCAGTATGCTGGCGTTTGGCGAAAATTTATTGGCCTTACGTTTGGTAAATGTGCTGTTTGGGCTGGCGGCGATGGGCGCGGCTTATGCGTGGACGGCGCGGGCGTTTGACCGGCGAACGGCGTTGATTGCAGCGGGGGTGACGGCCGTTACCTTTTGGCCCGTCGCCAGCAGCCGCGAAGCGCTGCGCGCCGGGATGCTGCCCTTTTTTATGACACTGGCGGTCTGGTTCTTTTGGCAAAGGACAGAGACAGAGACAGGGCGGCGGTTTCATTTTGTCTGGTTTGGAGCGGCGACGGCTGTTACGCTGCACATTTATCTGGCGGCGCGGGTAGCTTGGCTGATTTTTCCCATTTTCCTTGTTTATTTGGCATTGATAGACCGTGATGCGTTCCGGCGCATTTGGCGTTCAACGCTGGCCGGGCTGGCGTTAGCTGGCGCGCTCGTTGCCCCCATGTTTGTCTATCTGGCAAATAATCCGGCGGCGCAAACGCGGCTGACGATGTTGGATGGGCCGCTGCAAGCGCTGCGCGATGGCAATTTGACGCCGATTGTGCAAAATGCAGGCGAGGCGTTTCTGGCCTTTATCTGGCCGGGGTTTGGCGACCAGTTTTTGGCTTACAATATTCCGGGAAGGCCTGTTTTTGATGGGGTAACGGCCGTCTTTTTCCTTATTGGCTTGCTCATCTCCATCTGGCGTTGGAAACAACCCAACTACGCCTTTTTGCTCATCTGGTTTGGCGTGGGCATTGTCCCCTCGCTGCTCACCGGGGCGACGGCCAATACGACGCGCAACTTAGCGGCGTTACCGGCGGCGATGCTGCTGCCAGCGGTGGGGTTTATGGCCGTAATGCAGAAATTAGAGATTAGAGATTGGAGACTAAGAAATAACCAGTCTCCAGTTTCCAGTCTCCCATCTCCAGCCTCAGTTCTCGTTATTGTCTGGCTTCTCTTCGCCGGTTTCACAACCGCCCGCGATTATTTTGTCCGTTGGGGCGAATCGCCGGATGTGCGCGGCGCTTACCAGCATACGTTGGTAGAGGAATTGGCATTTTTGGATGCGCATGATGTTGAACCGCCAATTGTCATCTCTTCGGTCTATCCCGGCCCGGCGCATGACCCGTCTATCAGCCTGGTTTTGTCGCCGCAAGCGGCAGGGATACGTTGGATTGACGCTCGATTTGGATTGATTTTCCCGGATGGGGGAGGCCGTCTCCTCATTCCCTCCTCCACGTCCATCCATCCTGAATTGGCCGGATTTGTGGAAATGGTTACGGCCGTTTCCCTACGCGACGATGATTTAGACCCTGGGTTCGCCCTCTACGAACTGGCCGCCCCTCCCTGGTCTGGTTCTATGCTGGCAAATTTCAACGATGCCGTTCGTTTGCGTGTTGCGTACTGGATAACGCCGGAAACGGCTCCCGGCGGGACGGCCGAACTAATCACCGTCTGGCAAGTAACCGACCCGACCCGCGTTGGCCCGGCCGTCCCGCCGTTTGATACGACGGACGTGGTTTTATTCACCCAAGTTCTCGATGGGGCAGGCGGGATATTGGCACAGCGGGACGCGCTGGATGCGCCGTCTTGGAGTTGGCAAACTGGCGACTTAATCGTGCAGATTCATCCTATTGTTGTTCCGCCGGAAACGGCCGTTGGCAGCTATCAAACCATCGTTGGCGTCTACGATAAGCTGTCCGGCGCACGGCTGTCCCTTCTCAACGCCGACGGCGCGGCGACCAAAAGCTTTGCCACTGCTCCCCCTCTACAAGTGAGCGCCCCATAAGACGAAACGGACGACGCTTTACGTTTTACGTTTTACGTTTTATCATTCCCCCCATGAGTGAACGACGACAAGCCGATGAGTTAACCGTTGAAGAATTACGGCAGCTTCTTTATCGCAAGCAGCGTAGTCAACGTCGCCAGCGGCTGCAACGGTTAAAAGAATCGGGCCGAGTCGTTGAGGTTGATGGGCTGAATCCGCCAAACCCGGAACCGCCGCCGTTAATCCGCCCGACTGTTTCGCCGACGGGAGCGATGCGGCAGTATGTGTTGGAGACGGAGGGAGAAACAGGGCCGGAGATAGAGACAGGAGAGGCGTGGAGGAGGGTGCGTTGGGGTTGGGTGGTGAATAAGCTGCTGTTGGTAATGGAGATTACGGCCGTTCTCGGCCTCGTTGTTGTGCTGATTAGTTTGTGGGATACGCGGCAAGAGTTGAATCGGGAATTGGCGTTGACGCAGCGAGAGGAAAGTCAGAGTCTGGCCTTGCCCACGCCCACCGCCACGCCCGTCATTGATGTGGTTGTGTTGCCCAGCGGACATAAACCGCCGGTAAACGGCCGTCCTCCAGAACAAGGCGAAGCGGGTGATATTCCCGCTCATTTGCTGCCCGCCATCAACGCTTATGTCCCCCCCCCTGTCCCTACGCCCAGCGTGCAGCAAGCGCGACGCATCCAAATTCCAGCTATTGGCGTAGACAGCCCCATTTTTCAGGGCGACGATTGGGAGCAGCTCAAGAAAGGGGTCGGTCAGCACATCGGCTCCACGCTGCCGGGGGAAGCCGGGAATCTTGTGCTTTCGGCGCACAATGATATTTATGGCGAGATTTTTCGCCATTTAGACAAGCTGTCGCCCGGCGATGAGATTATCGTCGAGACGGAGAGGCAGCGGTATACTTATGTGGTTCGTAAAATACAACAAGTGGATCCAACGGATGTGTGGGTGATGGCGCCGACAGAGCACGCCAGCAGCACGCTCATTTCTTGTTATCCATACCAGGTTAACAATAAACGTATTATCGTTTTTGCCGATCTGGTCACATCATTCAGGTAAACCGCAAGGAACATCGTTTTTTGTCGGAATGCTTTCTGCGGTTTACTCAGAGGTTTGAGTTTAATGGCTAAATCAAAAAAAGTGCGGCGTGTGCGTAAGACGCGCGCCGTTGTAAATGGCGAGAGTCAATCGGGAAATTCCAAAACATCTTTGAAAACGCGGCTGAAACCAGAAGAGCAATTCCGCCTGGAGTATGCTTACGTGTTGAAGGATTTGCGCCAGGTGCTCGTCTTGGCCGCGGTTATGTTTGCTTTGCTTATTGCTCTCAACTTGTTCTTGCAATAAGCTAAGGGGTGCATTTCAAATGAGTTGAGAAAAATGCGTGTTTCGGGAATTCATGGAAGTTAAACAATTAAATCGGTAATAAACAATTCACCCTGTCATGCCTGCGAAGGCAGGCATCCACTCTGGCAAAAGCGTGGATTCCCGCCTTC
>JANTGY010000021.1 GCA_024762695.1 Anaerolineae bacterium | reverse complement strand
GTGGCTGGTGAAATGGCTGCCTGTTGTGTGGCGGGGGACGGCCGTTCTTGGCATAATAGCGATTTTGTCGGCCTTGCCCCAGCTTTTCCCCCCCGACGAATGGACGCATCTGCTGGCTTCCTGGCGGATGCCCCATCCGCAACTGTGGGCTGTGTTGACCAGCGTTGTAGCAATTGTGGCGACAGTCGCAATAGGGCTGGGTGCGATGGGGCGGCTGGCGGGGCTGCTGCTGGTGTTCCCCATCGGCTTTGATATGGTTGTGAATGGTTTGTTGTGGCGTAATGGGGCGGCGTTGACGGCCGTTTGTTTGGTCATGCTGTTCGGCGGCGGGCTGTGGTCGTTGTGGCAGCCGGAGGAGCGATTGATGACGCAAAGGGCGGGGGAGAATGGTGATTGGTGATTGGTAATTGGTAATTGGTAACTGGTAATTGGTAATTGGTAACTGGTAATTGGTAACTGGTAATTGGTAATTGGTAATTGGTTGACCGGTTTACTTGTTTGGGTAGAAATTACCAATTACGTTCTTACCAATTACGCTCTTACCAATTACGTTCTTACCAATTACGCTCTTACCAATTACGTTCTTACCAATTACGCTCTTACCAATTACGTTCTTACCAATTACGTTCTTACCAATTACGTTCTTACCAATTACGCTCTTACCAATTACGTTCTTACCAATTACGTTCTTACCAATTACGTTCTTACCAATTACGCTTTTACCAATTACGCTTATTCCATGATTTGGCGAAAACGATTATTGCGCTGGTTGCCCTGGTTGTTGGCATTGGGGTTGTTGTGGTTGGTGGGGCGGACGATTCCACTGGCGGGGACGTGGGCGGCCTTGCGGCGGCTGCGCGGCTGGCAGATTGTGGCGTTGCTGGCGGCGAATGGGCTGGTTTTGTTGGCGATGAACGGCCGTTGGGCCATCATTTTGCGCGGTCAAGGGTATCATGTTCCCTGGTTGACGCTGTTGGGCTACCGGCTGGCCGCTTTTGGCCTTAGCTACTTCACGCCGGGGCCGCAGTTTGGCGGCGAACCGGCGCAAGTCTACTTTTTAGAGCGGGATCATGGCATCCCGCGCCCGGCGGCGGTGGCGGCGCTGGCGGTGGATAAGGCGCAGGAGCTGACGGTGAATTTTGCTTTCCTGGCGGCGGGCGTGCTTGTCGTTTTGCAAGGCGGGCTGTTTGCGGGGGTGGTGGGAATGGAAGCGGCGTTATTTGCGCTGGGACTGTTGGCGCTGCCGGTCTTTTTCCTGGCGGCGTTGGGGATTGGTCGGCGGCCAGTTTCTGGTTTACTGTTGATGGCGGGGAAGGCACGGCCGTTGCAAGACCGTCCCGCTTACCAAAAAATCATCCAGACTGCCCAAGAAAGTGAAGCCCAGGTCGCCCAATTGACCCGCGCCGCGCCGTTGTTTCTGGTTGGCGCATTTTTCGTCTCCCTGCTGGGCTGGCTGGCGCTGATTGGCGAGTTTTGGTTGATGATGACGTTTCTGGGTTTGCCGCTGACGGCCGTGCAAACTATCACCGCGCTCACCGCTGCCCGCATTGCCTTTCTCCTGCCGCTGCCTGGGGGATTGGGCACGTTGGAAGCCAGTCAGGTGTTGGTCTTGGGGATGATGGGCTTTGATCCGGCTCTAGGCATAAGCGCCAGCCTGCTCATCCGTGCCCGCGATGTTTTGCTGGGCGGATTAGGGCTGTGGTGGGGCGGACGTCAATTGCGACGGCCGTAAAACGTAAAACGTAAAATGCAAGACGCAAGACCTGAAACGTATCATTCTCCCGCCTCGCGCCGCCCCACAAAATCAAGTTGATGGGCGATGTAGACGAGTTCGCCAGTTTCGATTTGGGCGTGGCGCTGGGCAATCCAGGCGGCAAAGCGTTCCTGGTCGAGATCGGTACGGCCGTTTAATGCCCCGTGCATAGTGTGGATGATGAAGTGCAGAAAGTAGGCTTCGTCTTGGGGGTAACGGCCGTCGTTGCCAAACACCACCCAATCGGAACTACCCGCCGCCAAAATTTCCGCCCCTGCCGTTGGTAAATGATGGAATAAATGGCGTCCTGTTTGGCTGTCGCCGGAGGGTTTGCCAGCGGTGATGCGCTCGTCCATTGTGCGATGGTAAAGCGTTTCCACCAGCGCGTCGAAGGCGGGATCAATCGTCGGCTGGAGAATGGTCGCGCCGTCGAAATTGAGCGTGAAATAGAATAATCCGCCGGGACGAAGCAGGGAAAAGAGTTGGGGCAGCGCGGTGGGCGCATCGAATAAATCCAATACCGCATGGGCGATGAGCAAATCCCACTGCCGCCGCCCTTGCTCGCGGGCGACGAGGTCGAAAACGTCTATCGCTTCCAGTTCGACTTGAAGATGGCTTGAGGCGAGACGTTGCTGGGCTTGGGCGATATTGGCGGGGTCTACGTCAACGGCCGTGTACGTTCCCTCATCCATCAATCCCCATTCCAAAACCCGTTCAGCCATCGTGCCAATGCCCGCGCCAATCTCTAAAACGCGCGGTTGTGGCGGCAAAGCGCGGATCAACGCTTTCCAAACTGCGCGGTTCAAGGCGCGGTCGTCTACGCTTTTTTTGGCGGCTAAATAGCGGGTGAATGAATAATCAATCGTCATGATTCCTCTTTTGAGAAACCGGGTTTTTGATCAAAAACCCGGTTTTTAATTGCGCAAGCAAAAATTGGCGGATGCGGGCCATGCTGTCGTTCCAGCCAGGGTGGGCTAGAAAACGCTGCCGCGCGGCTAAACCCATCTCTGTTAGGCGGGCGCGATTGTGGTGCAGCGCCCGGATGTGGGCGGCCAGGGCCGGGGCGTCGCCGGGATTGATGAGGAAGCCGTCGGTTTCATGGCGGATGATTTCATGCGCCGCGCCGGCTGTGGCGGCGATGGCGGGCAGGCCAAAGCTCATCGCTTCCAGATAAACGATGCCAAATCCCTCGTATTGGGAGGGAACGACGAGCAAGTGGCTGCGGCGTAGTTGTTGGGCCAAGTCGTCATCGGCAATGGCGCCGAGGAAGCGGGTTTGGCCGTTTAGCTGGGCGGCTTGCCGCTTGATGGCGCGGGCATAGGCGGGGTTGACGGCCGTTTCTCCCACCACCGTCAACTCCCAACTCTCAACCGGGAGCCGGGCCAGGGCCGTCAGCAAGGTATGCAATCCCTTGCGCGGAATCAGATTGCCTACAAAGATGAGACGCAGCGGCCCGTTCTCCTGCGCGCGGGCGGCGATTGTGGCGGGCGTAATCGCCGGTTGGAAGCGGTTGCCGGCCGGGTAGGCGACGACGCCTGGTTGGGGCGCGTGTAAGAGTTGGGTGACGGCCGTTTTTGTCGTTTGGCTGTTGTAAATGAAGCCGTCTACGCTGTTCAAATAGCGCATCTCAATCCAACGGTAAAATCGATTTTGCCACGCCGCACGCGCTTCGCTGCAGCGCAAATGGTGGACGATGCTGATACGTGGAATGGAAAGATTCCGATTGAGCCAAAACAGGGAAGGATGATTTAGCTCGTCTTGCAGCAGCAGGTCCAATGAAGCGCGGCGCAGTTGGTTGGACAGGTGGCGTGATAGATTGTGGGTGAGATGACGGCCGTAATGCGACCAGGGCAGCGAAATAATCTCTACTATATCGCCTTGCCCGCGCAGATATTCCACCAACTTGCGATCATACAAATAGCCGCCGGAAATGGTGTCGAGACGGCCGTAAATGATGAGACCAATGTGCATAAAACGCAGGACGCAAGACGCAAGACGCAAGACGCTTTACGTCTTGCGTCTTACGTCTTTTACTGCAACGTCATCCGATAACTGGCCCAGGCAATCTCATTTTCCCAAAGCTGGATGGCGATGGCGTTGAGGTTGGGCGCCTGCAAATCTTGGGCGATTTTTTGGCAGAAGATGCGCGAGAAATGTTCGATACTGGGATTTAGCCCGGCAAATTCCGGCAATTCATTCAGCGTTTTGTCGCGGTAATGGGCGACCAGCGCTTCCAGCCGGTTCTCGATATCGACAATATCTACCAGATACCCATGCTGGTCTAAACTTTCGCCAAACAACTGCACTTCAACAAAATAATGGTGTGAATGTAAATCATTCTCCGCCCCCCAATCCCCGCCAATGAGGAAATGTTGGGCGACAAAATCGCGTTTTACGGCTACGGTGTACATAATTTTTAGCTCCTGAGTTTTGAATTGGTTAATGTCATGCGTCTTACGTCGTGCGTGACGTAAGACGCATGACGCATCATACATCATATGTCAAAACAACCTGAATGGCTTCTTCTGGTTGTTGGTCGAGTAGTCGGTACGCCTGGGCGGCCTGGGCGATGGGGAAGCGGTGGGTGATGAGGCGTTCCGGGCGAATGCGGGTCAGGTTGTCGGCGGCTAGCTGCCAGCGGCGGGCTTTGTTCCAACGGCCGCGCCAACGTGGGGCGATGTGGCTGACCTGGCTGCTGATGAGCCGGATTTGGTTACGGTGAAATTTGCCGCCCAAATTGAGATTGGCTCGTTTTTGCCCATACCAGGAGCCGATGAGGATACGGCCGTTAAATCCCACGCATTCAATCGCTGCATCCAACGCCGCCGGATTGCCGGATAATTCCAGCGCCAAATCAGCTTCAAGCCCCTGCAACTGCGACAAAGATTCTGAAGCGCCGGGATCAAGGCTTTGGTTAGCCCCCAGGCGGCGCGACCATTGACGACGCAGTGGGTAGGCGTCCACAGTAATCAAATGAGCCAGGGGAAATTGAGCCAGCAAGCTGGCGGTTAACAGCCCGACGATGCCTTGACCGAAGACGGCCGTCCTTTCCCCAACCATCGGCTGGCTGTCCATGATGAAGGAGACGGCCGTTTCCATGTTGGGGTGGAAGACGGCCGTTTCCGGATCCATCCCTTCTGGCAAAGGCCAAAGCGCATCTGCGTCGGCTAGAAAGTGGGATTCATGCGGGTTGAAGGCGAACACCAACTGCCCTGGTTGGATGGCGGCTGCGTCTACTGCGCCGCCCAGTTCCAGAACGCGCCCGACTGCCGCGTAGCCATATTTGAGCGGGTAGCCAAAGGCATCATCCAGCGCTGCAATCGTCTCGTCCACCGCCATATCCTGGGGAAATTGGCCGCGATACAGCAGCGTTTCTGTGCCAGGGCTGATGGCGGAGACGATGGTTTGCACTAAAACTTGATGGGCCGCAGGCGCTGGCAGCGGCTCCTCCCGCACCGCAACGGCAAACGGGGCTGTGAAGTAAAGTGATTGTCGGTTCATTTATCATCGTAGAGGCGGGACGACGCGGAAAGCTCATTTAGAAACTAATGATCATTTCTCCGCGCCGTTTCGCCCAATCAGGCATAAAAGGGCGAGACGACCGGGAGAAAAAGCCATTTGCTTGGCGACATTTTGCCCCGGTCGTCCCGCCCCTCCCAATGAATTATTCGTTGCCTGTGTCCCACGTTACATCGCCAGATATAACCAGGTCTTCGCCAAAGGTTTCCGTCTGAATATTTCGCAGGCGCGGATACGGCTCGCCATCTAGCGACAACAGGCGGCCAACGGCCGTAACCCCGCCAATAAACAGGGGCGCAATCGTCATCACAACCCGATCCACCAGCCGCGCCTTCAAAAAGCCGGTGATGATGCCCGCTCCCCCTTCAACCATAAGCGAATTGACGCCCAATTCGGCCAGATGAGTTAGCAGAGCGGCCAGATCGACCTGCCCATTGGCCGTCGCTGGCAGACGTAAAACCCGCGCCCCGGCCGCTTCCAGGGCTTCTTGCCTGGCTGCATCGGCCTTGTTGGTCGTCGCTATCCAGGGCGGCTGGTTGTTTTGCAACAAGCGGGCGTCGCGGGGGAGGCGTAGACAACTGTCCAGAATGATGGGTTGAGGGGAACGGCCGTCAACCAAACGCACGGTCAACTGCGGATCATCGGCGATAACTGTATTCACGCCCACCAAAATGGCGTCATGTTCGGCCCGCAGTTGGTGGGTCATCGTCAGCGAATCGGGGCCGCTGATGGCGAAGGGTCGGCCGCGCTGGGCGGCGATGGAGCCATCTAAGCTTTGAGCATAACTGAGGGTGACGACCGGACGATCATTTCCCCGGAAGGGTAAAGGTTTTGGGGAGATAGCGGCCTTATGCGAATGTCCATTGGCCCCGACTGTCTCCAAATTCAACATGTGGCGCATCCGCTCTACTTTGGTGGCTAGATAGGCGGCGTTTTCCTCGTGAACGGCCGTTTGCAGCGGAACCCGTTCCGTCACGATGATGTTCAATTCTTCCAGACTTTCTACTTTAAGCGGGTTGTTCGTCAGCAGCCGCAGTGATTGGACGCCCAAATCTTGCAAAATCAGGGCGGCAATCGTGTAATCGCGGGCGTCGGCTTGATGGCCCAGCATGAGGTTGGCGTCTACCGTGTCGTAGCCCTGGTCTTGCAAATTGTAGGCGCGCAGCTTGTCGGGCAGGCCGATGCCGCGCCCTTCTTGCCGTAAATAGAGGATGACGCCCCGCCCTTCAGCAGCGATGAGGCGCATGGCCTGGTTGAGCTGCGGGCCGCAGTCGCAGCGCAGTGAACCGAGTACGTCGCCGGTAAAACATTCCGAATGAACGCGGGTGAGGACGTTTTCTTGTCCGGTAATTTCCCCGGCGATGAGGGCCATATGCTCTTTATCATCCTGGTTGCTGCGATAAAGGCAAAGTTGGTAAGCGCCTTCTTCGGTAGGAATGCGGGCGCAGGTTATTTTTTCTATTTCAATTGATGGCATGTCGTTGCGGATAATCCTTTCTATTTTGCCATCTAGTGTGCCACAAAGGGCGGGAGGGCACAATAATTATTCAGGAAATGTAAAGGCAAAATCTATTGACCGAACAGTGAGGCTTAACCCGTTGGGATTGGATTGGGGCGTTTTGCGGGTTGGCGGATGAGGACGGCCGTTCCCACACCTGTTGGGGGAAACGGCCGTTACTAATCGCCAATTACCAATTACCAAACTACTCCAACACAAAAATCTTCCGTTCCGCGCACATATCTTTCAAAATCTGCGGCCACACCGTCACACTCACTTCACCCAGGTGCGCCTTGCGCAGCAGCAACATCATTGTGCGCGATTGACCAATGCCGCCGCCAATGCTCAACGGAATCTCATCATTCATTATCGCTTGATGGTAAGGCAAATCCAGGAAATGAAGTTGGTTAGTGATTTCCAACTGCTGTTGCAGCGTTTCTTTGTTGACCCGAATGCCCATCGAGGTAAGCTCGTGCCGCCGCCGTGTGACTGGGTTCCAGACGAGAATGTCGCCGTTTAGGCCGTGCATCGGTTCCCCTTTGGCGGAGACAGTGGGCGTCGCCCAATCATCGTAATCGGCGGCGCGCATTTCGTGGGGGAAGCCATCGGCCAGCGTCCAGCCGATGCCGTAGATGAAGATGGCGGGATATTTTTGCAGTACGGCCGTTTCTCGTTGCTTGCGTGGCATATCCGGGAACATCGCCAGAATTTCTTCAGCGTGGAAAAAGGTCAATTCCTCTGGTAAATTGGGATATTTGTCATTTTTGAGCTGCGGAAACAATGCCTGCACCTGTTTCTCCGCGCCTACCAACACTTTCCACAACTTCTTCACCACATCGGTGAGGAAATCGAGATTGCGGTCTTCGGGGGTGATGGCTCGTTCCCAATCCCATTGGTCAACGTAAGCGCTGTGATCGTGGTCAAGAAAATAATCCTTACGCACGGCCCGCATGTCGGTCAGCAGCCCTTCGCCGGGTTTCATGTTGAATTGTTGTAAGGCCATACGCTTCCATTTGGTGGCCGCCTGCACCACTTCGGCGTCAATCGGATTTTTGCCATAATCATTGGAAATGTGGAAGCCGACAGGCGTGCGCGAGCCATCTCTGTCCAAATAATCATTGACGCCGCTGTTGACGTCAACAATGAGCGGAACCTGTACCCGAATCAAGTTCAATTCTTTGCACATGTTTTCTTCGATGTAATCTTTGGCAGCGTACAAAGCGATTTGAGTTTCTTTGGGGGTCAGTAAAGATTCGTAATCGGTGGGTAAGACCGGCGCTAAATCTTCATAATTGCCAATGCCCGGTCCGGCCAAATCTGCTTGTTTGCTGGCTAATAAATCTGACATGGTTTTATTCTCCTTTTGACAATAAGCCTGCGGGATGTCCCTTCAGCTCTCTCTATTATGCGCGAAACCTCCTGGCGGTTGGTAGGTGGATGGCTGAGGGATTGGCTGGCATGTGGCTCCGCGATGTGACTCGCCCCAGCTATTTACAGGATAGTGAGACACGGAGATGTTGTCATGTGTCAAATGTCATAATTGGGCAGGATATAGGGTCTGTGAACAATTTCTCATTGATTTCCCAGGCCCCGGTTTTGGTGAACCAATGACAAGTTGTTTGTAGACCCAGGGTATTTTTGGGGGTTGACTCATCTATTTCAAACTGGTAAGATGCCCGCTATGCAGAAACAGTTTTACTTTGGCTTTTATTTTTTTGGCAGCTTGCTCAGACCGCAATTGGCTGAGGAGGTTTGTTTGTCATAGGTAAAAGCCAGGGCAAAGGAACGAACTCGACGAGACGCGGTCATACTGACCGCGTCTTTTTTTGTTTGTAGGTCAAGTTTACAAACTTGACCCACACTTTTGCTGGAGGCGAAAATGATAAAAAACGGCCGTATCCACCGACCAACCCAACCCCGTATGATGTGTCGCGGTTTGCGCGGGGCAACTACTGTTACTGAGAATAGCAAAGAAGCTATTCTTGCGGCGACCAGGGAACTGCTTTACACCATGATTCAGTATAACGACATTGACCCCGACGATGTCGCCAGCGCGTACTTTACGACAACCCTGGAAATCAACGCCACCTATCCGGCGACGGCCGCTCGTCAGTTAGGTTGGTATGATGTTGCCTTATTATGCGGCCACGAGATGAATGTTCCCGACGGATTGCCCCAATGTATTCGCGTATTATTGCATTGGAACACAACCAAATCGGCGCAAGATCTGATGCACATTTACTTGCATGAAGCTGCCTCGCTGCGTCCTGATAAAGATAACGTACCCCCTATCCCGGTGGAAGAGATTGAAAAATTCATGGCCTTAGTGCCGAAACGGTAAGGTAATTTTGCAAAATTGCCCTATAAAGAGGAGAAATTATTGCCGCTCGTCGTTAGCCACGCAGTCTGCGGAGTGACGTTTTAGAGACGAACGGTACTCCGCGGACTGCGTACCTGACTACGAACATGTTATACAAGGAGATATTATTAGCTGCTCGTAGTTAGCCACGTAGTCTTCGGAGTGGCGTTCCGCCAAACGGTACTCCGTCGCTGAACAGCGCGACTACGTACCTTACTACGAACATGTTATACAAGGAGAAATTATGATTGTTGTAATGAAACCAGCCGCTACTCGAGAGCATATTGACGCGATTATTGAACGCGTTGAAGGAGTTGGCTGTAAAACCCATGTGATTGTCGGCGAAGGGCGTTCGGTGATTGGTGTGATTGGCGACGGCCGTACCCTGGATCGGCGTCAAATTGGCCGCATGATTGGCGTCGAAACCGTCATGCCCATTTCCAAGCCGTACAAAGGGGCCAGCCGCGAATTCAAGCCCGAAAATACTGTGATTCAAGTAGGCGACGTGACCATCGGCGGCAATGATTTGGTCGTGATGGCTGGGCCATGCTCAGTCGAAGGACGCACGGAGCTGCTAGAAGTTGCCCACGCCTGCAGGGAAGCGGGAGCCCACATTTTACGCGGCGGCGCGTACAAGCCGCGCAGTTCGCCATATTCTTTCCAGGGTTTGGGCGAAGAAGGGCTGCGCTATCTGGCCGAAGCCCGCGAGGCGACGGGAATGCCGGTCATCACCGAGGTGATGGATCCGGCTTTGGTGCCGCTGGTATGCGAATATGCCGATATTCTACAAATTGGCGCGCGCAATATGCAAAATTACACGTTGCTCAACGCAGTCGGTAAATCAGGCCATCCCGTGATGTTGAAGCGTAGTTTCAGCGGCACGACGACGGAATGGTTGATGAGCGCTGAATATATTCTCAGTCATGGCAACAATAATGTGATGTTGTGTGAACGGGGCATTCGGGCTAACGAGACAGAAACGCGCAATACGTTTGACATTAACGCGATTCCGGTGGTCAAGCATCTGTCCCATCTGCCTATCATTGCCGATCCCAGCCACGCGACGGGGCGGTGGGAATATGTGGGCGCAGGGGCTAAAGCGGCCGTTGCCGCCGGGGCTGACGGCGTCATTTTGGAAGTGCATCCGCAGCCCGATGAAGCGTGGTCGGACGGCCGTCAATCGCTCAAACCGGAGCGGTTTGCCAAACTGGTTAAGCAAATGCGAGCGGTGGCTATGGCCGTCGAGCGGGATATTCCGGCTAATGGGGTTCCGGTAGCGTTAAATGGAAGAGGCGTACGGCCGTTGCCTGTTCGGTAACGGTTATCGGTAATCGGTAACCCCTTATCCATCTGGAAATGGGGCGCCGATTGCCGATTTCCATCCATCATAGGCCATCAAATAAATCGCGCAGTTGAACCCCTGGTTCTGGTTCGGGAACAGCTAAGGCAAAGTATTCATGGCGCAGTAACGATTTCATTTCATCTTCAGGCAGTCGGCGGAAGATGTTATGCGCGCCAAATTGGGTGCGATGACAGAGAAATCCGTTCCATTTCTGGTCAACTGTGGCGGCGACGTCCATGACGACGTGGTATTTGTCGTCGGGCCAGCCTTTTTCTTGTCGGTTGAGGAGATTGTTGAAGAACTCTGTTTCCAAACCGCGGGCTTCCATACGCGCTTTCATTTCCAGGAAGAAGTTCAGGCGTAGAATGGGGTAAAAGAGACGAGAGGGTTGAAACGGCCGTCCCAAATCAGCCCGGTACGCCCGATCAGCCGCCAGTTCAAAGGCGGCATGGACGTGATGATGAATGGCGATATGGTCGGGATGGCCGTAGCCGCCATACGGCTCAAAGGTGAGAATGACTTGCGGTTGCACCCGACGAATCACTTGAATCAATTGGGGTACAACTTGAGATGCCGGGGCATTTACGAAGGCATCAGGGTGATGATTGTCTTCCGTGCCCTCCATGCCAGAATCGCGGTAATCCAGGAAGGTGATATTTTGAATGCCCAGCTTTTCAGCGGCACAGCGCAGTTCAGCTTCGCGTACCTGGGCTAAAGTTTCTGGTGTGGCCAGGGCTGGATCGGCGATTTCACCCGCTTCACCGCGCGTGGCGCAGACCAGTTCCACATGAGCGCCGTTGGCAGCGTAATGGGCCAGGGTTCCGCCGGGGCCGAGGATTTCGTCGTCGGGGTGGGCATAGCAGGCGAGTAAGGTTTGTTGTCGTGACATTACGTTTGTTGGGGGAGACGGCCGTTCATTCTATCCAAAACTAGTTTCCGATAATAATGGAAACTAGCCAGAAACAAACTGCCGCCAATGCCAATGTATAAAATAGCCAGGTAAGGCTTGGGAAAGGGGGAGTGGCGTAGGAAAATGCCCAGCGAAATCATGAAAGCGACCAGCGGGTAGCTGTGCCATTGCTGAAAAGCAAAAAAGCAGACCTTTTCATTTTCGATGCCGTGAATGCGCCGGATATTTTTGTCGGCGAGGTTGGAGAAGCCAAAATAGTAGATGGCAAAAGCCAGCGCCGCGCCGGCCAACGTCAACGGCACGGCGCGCGTCCATTTGAGCGGCTCTAACCAGCCAAAAGCGAGACTGCTAAGGAAAATACCAACGCCCGACCACATGAGTCCGGCCGTCCCATGAAGCCAACCTTTGGCGACGGCCGGTTTCCATTTGTGTAGTGAATTGTTCATGTGCGGAACTGTACTTCGTGTACGGCTGGAAGGCAACCTATTTTATGATTCGCACAGGTTGACTTTCCGCTTTGCTAAATGGATGGGGCAGGGCGATTCCCAGGAGCGCGCCCAATAGCAACCCGGCTCCCAATACAGTTAGCGCGCCGCCGACGAGCGCCATTTGCGTGTGCCACACATCGGCGTAGTTGATGCCGTTGATGACATGCGTCGGCCCAGCCCAGTATTGAACGGTGAGGATGACGATGCCGCCAACAATCATGGCGACGCCCGCGCCCAGCCCGGATACGTCGTCATCTTTGCCGGTGAGATTGATTTGGTTCCAGACGCCGGGAGTGCGGAAAAACAGGAAGACAGCCAGCGTGAGGGCTGTGGCGTAGACGATGAAGTCTAATGGCATGGAGCTGCCTCGCAAAGCGCGTGAAGTCGCCATGTGCAGGCCCCCGATGACGAGACCCAACGCTAAAGCGATGAGCGCGGCGCGGTAGGCGGCGGGTTTGCTTCTGATGAGAGCGATGACTGCGCGGATGCCCATCGCACCGATGATGAGGCCGGCGACGACGTAGAGGATATAGAGCCATTGATAGGGGGCGATTTCGGCCATCTCGTATTTTACCGGGTTAAGCGCGACGCAAGTTGTGCCGACGCCGCTTAACAGGGTGATAACGGCCGTAATCCCCAACAACACAATACCAACAATCCGTAAAAATTTACCAAACATGAGGTTCCCTCCGAAATAAGAAGTTACACAGAGTTTCGCAGAGGCAACACGGAGATTCACAGAGAAAAGGGAGAAATAGAGTTTTTATATATTTCTCTTCTTCCTCTCTGTGTTCCTCCGTGCCCCCTCCGTGCCGCACTGTGTAACTTTTTAAGCGAATGCAAAACCGGCCACGAATGCGGCCGTCATTAACAACAACAAGCCTGGCAGCACAGTCAGAATGACTTTTTGCGGCAGGATCGGTTTACCGGCTTTCAAAAAGGCCAGCAGCAGCCCACCCACGCCAATCAGCCCGCCGCCAATGCCCACCCAGGCAAACCCGCCGGGCATAGCGCCGCGCAAACTCATGACGATGGGCAGGAAAAAGATAAGCAGCCCGGCAATCCCATGAACGGGCATCAACGTGAACGTGGCGACCTTTTTGGGCGCGACGAAGCGGGTGATGGCGACAGCCAAAAAGCCAACAATCACAAAGATGAGATAGATCGTGCGCCAGGCGGGCAGATATTCCCACACCAATCCCAGCGAGAGGCTGAGGGGAATGATGGTGGAAACGACGACAACCCAGGGGCTGTCCAGGATTCCAAACCCCTGGATGATGAGCAGCAGTCCGGCGACGAGCAAAACGCCAAAAGCGATGGTGTAGGCCCATAACGCCATCGCCGCCGAGCCTTCAATGCCGACGACGATTTGGTAAGCGGCTAATAAGCCGGTGATGAGGAGCAGAATACGGTCAAGGATGGTCATTTTTTTCATAATGTTTTTTGGGAGGGATTGGAGATTGGGGATTAGGGACTAGTCTCCAGTCCCCAGTCCCTCGTCTCCAACCCCTGGTTTTAATCATACGACAAACATCAACAACATCATCGCGCTAAGCATATAGAGCGACGCATATTTGAATAAACCAAAATTGGTGTGCGCTGAGGGCTTGGCGGCGCTGCTGAAAGCCAGGAAGAACAAACCGGTGGACAGCACGGCCATTAAGCGTAAGTAGCCCCAGGTCAACTCGATGCCGTAAGCGGCGACGCCCATCATCACGGCCGCAATCACGCTGGAAATGGCGATGACGACGTGTGTGGCATGGTTGCCATAGGCGGAGGGGAAGGTCGGCACGCCGGCTCGTTGGTAATCGTCGTGGTAGCGCATACTGAAGGTGAGGATGTGGGTGGGAATCCAGAAGAGGACGGCCAGCGCCAGGGTGATGCCGACCCATTCGATTTGGCCGGTTCCCAAAGCGCGGCCAGCCAGGACGGGCATTCCGCCGGAGATGCCGCCCCAGACGATGCCCCAGGGGGTGCGCCGTTTGAGCCACATGGTGTAGATGACGACATCGAAGAACAGCCCGGCGAAGACGATGAGGCCGTAGAGCGGATCGAGAGCGACGGCCCAGACGACGCCCAGTAATGACAGAACTAAACCGAGGATAAGCGCTTCACGGGGGGACATTTTGTTGGCGGGTAACGGCCGTTTCCTTGTGCGTTCCATCTTAGCGTCAATATCCCGGTCGTACCACATATTCAAAACCGTGCTGCCGCTGACAGCCAAAAACAAACTGCCCGTCACTGCCAACACCGTTTGCCAATTCTTGATGGGGCAGCGCGTACTCATAAACCCAGCCAACCCGGTCACAATGAGCAACCCCGTCTGCAAACTCTTAATCAACGGCCAATAAAGTTTCAATTTAGCGCGTATCTTCATTGTTGTCGTCATCGTTCCTCCTTGAATAACGGAAGATTGGAGACTGGAGATTGAAGCCGCTAATCCCCAGTCCCTGGTCCTCGTGTTCGGTAATCCGTATTCCGTAATCCGAAGGCGCTACCTCTGAAAAATAATCGGAAAACGGTATACGGACTTCGGGTTACGGACACTAGTCTCTGGCACACCGGAAGCCCAAATCGGGATCATAATGCTGCGGGCCGGCGCTGTTTTCTTTCCAGACGCGCAAGTCAACTTCATAGGAGTAGAAGCTGCCGCCGCGCATCATGCGGTAATGTTGGTCGGGGTGGTCATCGCCCATCCATTGCCACACATTGCCCGCCATATCGTACAGGCCGTAGGGACTGGCGGAATCAAGCGTTTCGTAGCTGGCGCCGTCAATTTCGTAGGTACGGCCGTCGTAAAAACCGACCGGCGTCGTGTTCCCTAATTTGCCAAACATCTTCTCAAACAAATCGAAAGATGAGTAGTAGTTGGCGTTATTACCATGAATTTCATAGCCCCAGGGGAAGGGGTATCCATCTCTTCCCACAACTTCCGTGCCACGAGCCGCTTTCTCCCATTCCAGTTCAAGGGGCAGACGATAGCCATAATACTCACAGTAAGCGTTAGCGCCAAACCAGGAAACCATCGTCATCGGGTGGTTGGCATATTCGGGCATGGCGGTGAAGGTATCGCCGTCGTGTGTAATGCGTAATCCGTCCACGAAGGAGACATAGAGCTTGTCGCCGGCCGTAATTTCTTCCTCGTGTTTCGCTCCCTGGAAGGGATCGCCTGGATAGTAACCGGCCACGCCTTCTTCCGTCCAGCGTTCTTCGCCGTTGGCGACGACAACTTCAAATTCTCCGCTGCGAGCGTCTCCTGCAGCGACGACTTCGTTGAGGAAGTTGGCATATTGTTCAACCGTTACATCTGTAACCATGATTTGGTAATCATAGTCAATCATCGTCATGTGGCTTTCTTGCCCTTGCGGAAATTCGCCGGCCGGAATCGTTACCCACGTGTCCGGATCAATGCCGGTATCAATATAGGGCGGGGTAATTGCGTTAATACTGGAGGCAGACTGACAAGCGGCAGCTATTAAGGTCATGAAGATCAAACTGAAAGCAATGCGCTTCATTTGGATGCCTCCTTTAGAGCGGCTTCAAGTTGTGCCATTTTGTGTTTTTGCTCTTCAAGTTCAGCTTGGGCGTTGATTTTTATTTCCGCGCTGAATTCTTTTTGCCACTGCCCTTTTGCGCGGAAGAGGTCATAGAGCCGCCAGCCCATGAACATGGCGAACATGACCAGGATTGCGCCCAGACCAAAATCTATCAGCAGCATGGTCGTGTTGACCACAGGCTGCTGGTTGATGGCGTCTGTGAATAGGCGTTTCATGGAGAAAACGGTGGCTGAGGCGAAGGCGATGTCGGAAGCGATGATCAGAATCCAGCCAAACCACTGCCGCTTTTTCCCTTTGAGGCCGGAGAGGTCGGCGTAGTACATGATGATGATGGTGGCGATGAGCGCGGCCAGGATGTGCCAGTGGCCGGTCAGAGTGATGCGCTCTTCTCTCGCCGGCCACACGCGGAAGATTTGTTCCAGCCGGATGGCCATGAAGATGCCGACGCCGCTGACGGTGAAGTTCATGAAGACCATCTGCCAGCCGGAGCCGAATTTAAGCGGGTCGCGCAAGAGGGCGGCGATTTTTTGGCCGAAAGTGGGCTTTTCGATGTCGGCCGTGCCCTCTCTGATTAGTTTGTCCCATGAGAAGATCACGTAAAACAGGGCGGGCAGCATGACAAATACGGCGCCAACGTAGATGATGGTGTGCGCCCATTCCAGCCAGACGACGGATAATGCGCCGGCGGTGAGGGTGATGATGCCAAAGATCATGGTGGGCATGGCCCATTTGTGCAGCGTTCCTTTGAAGTCCAGCCACCGGCCGACGATGAGGGTGATGGCAACGGCCGTTAACGAGACCATAATGTGCAAATGACCAATGATCGCTTTTTGCAGCGCCGTATGCCCTGGATGACGGATCAAATCTTCTGCCAAGAAGGTTTCATGTCCGTTAGCCCAGAAAGAGCCGGTGACGGCGCCCCACATGGCCGAGAGCAAGGTCGCCACAGCCATCGTGAAGAAGGCGGCGCGTTCTATATCTATGCCTTTTTTGCTGCGGGCGTAAGGGGAACCTTTGGGCAGGCGATACTCTTTTTTCCAGGGCCAAAGGGCGGCGGCTAACAAGATGCCGGCAAAGAAGACCAGTGATTGCCCCACCAGGAAAAGCCCATGAAAGGCAAAATTGTGACCAAAATAAGCAAAAAGCAGCCCGAAAATCATCGCGGTTAAATAACCGACGGTCATGATGCTGTTGATCATGACTTGTTCGTGTCGTTTCATCGGAATAATTTCGGTGATGAAATAGACTTCGATAGCCAGAATGGCCATAGCGATGGTGTGGTAGAGCATGATGATGCGGCCTTCACGATCAGCCTGGGTCAGTTCCATGCCCAGTGTTTTGACGGTGATGTCGCGGATGCCCCACTCGACCATCGGGCCTGAGAGCGTGCCCCAAATCGCCGTCACCAGGGCGACCATGGCGATGGCAACCAGGGTCAGCCCTCTGGTGGAGCGGAAGAGGTAGTTGAAACGTTTCGTTAATGCTTGCATAGAAATTTTCTCCGATTTATTGAGGATAACAACGCCGTCTTCCCGGCTGCGTTGCCCTTTGTGAAAAAGGTAGCATAAAGTTGGCCGTGCGTCTTTGTTAAAAAGCAAATACCAGCAAAAAAGAGGCCCTTCATCGCAAAGCGGCCTTCACCGCAAAGAGCGCAAAGAGCGCAAAGAGCGCAAAGAAATTTGTGGAATATCTTCGCGTACTTTGCGCCCTTTGCGGTTAACTATTTTAATCGTTTAGCTTGCCTGAACGTCTTTGGTGAAGCCCCAGGTATAGGCCAGGGTCATTAGCAGCAGCAAGGGAGCCAGAATCGCCAGAATGACCTCCTGGCTGAAGAACAAAAGCTGTGCGCCGGAGGTGACGAAGGCCAGAGCGATACCGCCAATGCCGATCAACATGCCGCCAATGCCAACCCACCAGAATCCGGCCGGAACTTTTTTGTCCATGTTCAGTTTGATGGGGAGAAGGAAAATAATCAGCCCGGCAATGCCGTGAAAGAGGGGGACGGCCAGTTTTTTGAGCGGCATCCCGCCTACGCTGGTGATGGCGATGGCTAGAAAACCGACCAGGGCAAACCAGGAATAGTATTTTTTGTATTGAGGCATGAATTGGTTCATCAAGCCCATGGAAACGCCCAGGGGGATGAGGGTGGCGACGGTGAGGACGTAGGGGGAGGCTAACAGTTCCCAGCCGCCGAAGATGAGCAGGACGCCGGAAATGAATAGGACGAGGAATCCTTCTATGTAATAAATGTCGTGTAAGGCCTTCTTTTGTTGGTAACGGCCGTAAAATCGCCAAATCAGGTAAACGGCAGCCAATCCGGTTGCCAATAAAACAATTCGATCAAACCAGTTCATTTTTCTCTCCTTAAATTGAATGATAAGTGGGGGGCTTCCCGTCGCACCCCATATGCGCCAATATGTGGATTTTGCCACATTGACCCAAATCGTTGTGTGACATTTGCCGCTTAAGGGAAATCATTGGCGGATCGTCATGTTTTTTATATGACTTTTGTCAGGGGGGGGACAGGCGATCTTGTCGTCACGTAGTCAAATAGTCGTTTCGTTCGACTATCAGACTATCCGACTACTAGACTAATGGACTACTTTTCAGCTAACTGGCGCAGCCGTTGTTGGTCTTTAAGGATGATGCGGCCCCGGCCCAAAGCGACGATATTTTTGCGTTCAAATTCTTTGAGAATGCGGGAGACGCTTTCACGAGACGCGCCAACCAAATTCGCCAGGTCTTGTTGGGTCAGGTGGAGTTCGTTAGCGGTTCCGTTTTTGTTTTGGTGGCGGATTTCGTTGAGCAAGGTGATGGCCAGCCGCTCTTTGATATTGCGGAAGGCGAAAGTTTCCAGCCGATTGAGCAAATGACGCACTTCGCCCAAGCAGTCGCCCTGGACGACGGATAGCAGTTCGGGACTCTGATTGCAGAGGTCGGAGAAGACTTCTTTGTCGATGCTGAAGAGGGTGACGTCGGTGATGGCAACGGCCGTTCCCAAATGCTTCCCCTTATCCAACAACGGAACCGGGCAGAAATAATCGCCCGATCCACGCATACACAAAATGCTTTCATGCCCTTCTGGTGTGCCGCGCACGACTTTGACACGGCCGTTAGCCACCAGATAAACCGCTTTAGGCGACGCGCCCTGGACGAAAACCGATTCTCCCGCTGAAAATGAATATACGCGCAAATGATTGCGTAATTCAGTTTCAATCTCCGGCGGCAGGTCGGCGAATGAATGCAGCGGGTCTTTTTGGGCTTTCATGGGGGAAAGTATAGCATAATGTGAAGCGTGGCACGCAAAATGTGAAGAAGCCGCATTTTGCGTTTCACTCATCAGTACACTTCCAGTGTGATCGTATCCTTGAGAGCGCAAGTTTCCAGGCACTCCAAACATTGGATACATTCTAAATCGCGGCTGTTGGCGTGGGCGTCCTCGATGTCCATCGGACATTCGGTGTCGCAACGGCCGCAATCCACACAAGTATGCTCATTCAATCTCAAGCGAATAGGAGCGATTTTGTTGAATATCGCCAACGCCGCACCCAGCGGACAGAGGTATTTACACCAAAACCGCTCGACGAGCATGGAGGTAACAATGAAGGTGATCAGGACGCTCCACAGCAAGCCCGTCATCTGAAAGCTGAAAACGGCGCGGACGGGGCAGAGAAAATGAAGTGGGGGGTAAACGGCCGTAACACTCACCCACACAATAATCCCCAACAATAGATATTTGATGGTTCGCGCCCATTGATCAACCCGTTTCGGCAGCCGCATGGGGAACCGCGCCGGACTCTTCTTGCCGCGAATATGCCGCTTATCGCCCGTCAGCCGCTGCGCCAACCGGGCCAGTCGATCTTGCAGGCCGCCCAACGGACACAGCCAGCCGCAAAAAGAACGTCCCGTAAGCAGCGAAACACCCAGGACCCCAATCAAAATTGCAAAATTGAGCAGATTAGTCGTCTTCAGCGTCTCGCCCCGAAACAGATAAGGCAGCAGCGTCTCAATGCCGCCAAACGGACAAAAGGCATCAAAAGAGCCGCCCGTAGACGCTTCTCCGGGCATGACATGCCGTAAACCGATTAAAAACGTCCCCAAAACCGCCAATCCTTGAATTCGATGGCGAATCTTCATGAGCGAGGTCGGTTTTTTCTTGGCTTTTGTTTTGGCGCGGGCGGTCATAAGGCGCCTCCGCCAAGCAATGCCAGCATAAACGAGGCAGGAACAGCGCTGCTTTGGTCGCCGCCATGCACGGGGCGGAACCCCAGCAGGATAGCCAAAATCAGGAACAATACAAAAGAGACAATAATGATAGTGGGAAAGAGGCGTTCGTTGATTTTCATGGAGGATTTTCAGGTGCGACACACTTCATAAAGTGCGTCGCACCTCCAGGTCGCTTATTCTTTATTAGCCGCGATCAACTTCTTTGTGCTGGGGAGCAAGATAATTACCAGCAGGATGGAGCTTAGGAGCGGGCCAGGCAGAAACATGGAAAAACGGTGGAGTCTAACAACATCCGTGATTCCCACGGGAAACCCGCCAAAGATGGACATCGACATGGCAAAGACGCCGGCAGGAATTGTCCAGGATTTACCTTTGATCAGGGCGAAGATGAAGACAGCTATCGCGGCCGCACCCCACCAATTCAGCATCTGTCCCATGGCATACATTCCATTGGGGAAGCTTTCCTTCACCGTTTGGAAACGTGAAATCGCGCCGACGCCGTCTATAAACGTTAAGACGTAGGCCAATCCGCTTACAAAAGCCAGGGCGACGATTTTCTTATGCACGCCGCCAATGAAGAGCATTCCAAACCACAAGACAAAGGCGATGAGAAAGACCCAGATAGTGGGGGTGGGCAGGCCGATGCTGGCTGGCGGAATCATCGGGAAGAAGCCAGATAGCAACTGAATGGTGGCCGCAACGACGCCCCAAAACCAGGCCCACGATTCTTTGTTCAAGAATCCATACAAAACCATGCCCCAAATAGCTCCGGCGGACATGCCCAGCCAGCCGAGCAAAGCAAAGACAATTTGCACGGTGATCGCTTCGTCGGGACGGCCGTCTAAAATTTTCCCCTGGATGTTCGTGTTGTAGATGCTGGCCAATATAAATAGAATGAGCAATCCGGTCAGGATGCCGACAACAGACAGGGCGGCGCCCAACTTATGATTATTTTTCATGGCTAAATCCTTTTGGAAACTGGAGATTGGTCAGTCTCTAATCTCCAGTACTGCAACTTCCTAAAAATGTAGGGAGATTTGGTAAATTTACCTAACCTGGATAAACCAGAAAAGATTCGTCCCCAGATTTCACAGATTACACAGATTAAAATGATTCAAAAAAATCTGCGTTAATCAGTGTAATCTGTGGATCATTTTCTTGTACACTGTACAAGGAGTTCATTGATAAGTTACTAATCTCCCTACGCAAAAATTGTCGTCAAACTCATGCCGCGCCGCGCTACTCTTTACTCTCAAACAAATGCTGTCTGAAGTAGGGAACCATCGTAAAAATCAACACGCCGATGGCCAGCAGCGATCCGTACAAATAATCCAGCGTTTTGGTGCGGATAAATTGGGTGGGGGCGTCAATGGCTAAAATGGTAATGGCGCCAATCACGGCCAGCCACCACCCCTTGCGTTTGCCTACCGACAGCAGCGGAATCGCGGCAAAAAGCAAGATGACGGCAACCCAGTTCACCTCGCCGACCCAGTTGAACAGCCACCAGGCGAAATCTTTGTAATAGGGGTAGCCGGGGCGCGTCGCCATGGTGCGCTGGGCGCCAATGCCGATGGTGAAGGCGTGGGTGGACAACATGCCGAGGAAGGTGAGCGCGCCGAAGCGGGCCCACTTTTGCATCTTGTCTGCCTGACGCAAGAAAATGAAGCTCCAGAATCCTGTCAGACCGAATGCAGAAATGATCATGGGCAGCGGGAAGCCGTCCACCCAGCTTACGTAGGGCAGGAACATGAACATGCCGCCAATGGAGGGTAGGGCAAACAGCGCCATCGCCAGGGGGTACGTCCATTCTTCGCCTTTTTTAATTTCCTGGGAGATGATGATTAAGGTCATCCCGGCGACAAAGATGATGGCCCGCCAGACGGGGTAGAAGAAGTCGAAAAGGCCAATGCCGCTGGAAAATGTGGGATTCCCAGCGTCAATGTGGGCGATTAAACCAACCAATACCCGTTCCAGCGATGTTTGTACCATAAAGGGTACGATAGTGACCATGAGCAGTCCGACGCCGATGGCGAGCCAAGACATGGTTTTAAGGTTTTTCTCTGATGTTCCTTGCATTTTCTGCCTCCTAAATAGCGGTTCTTGTGATGATATTTAATGGGTGTTACGGCCGTTTGCGCCAATAACCGGTTGTTCTATGTGAAATATATCACGGAGGGGCGGGGATGTATTTGGCTTTTCGCAAGTCGAGAGGAAGCTGATGATTGGGCAACAAAAACGGCGCGGTAGGCCGCGCCGTTTGGGGCCGGGGAGTCCGAGGGCTAGGAAGCCCCGCTGCTGCAATAGGCAGGCCACACGCTGGCCTGCCGGTGGCGTTTTTCTAAGCAGATTTTAGTTTGGGGAACAAGAATGGCGTTGTTTGTTTATATGCTGTGTAGTCGTGGCCGTATCTTTTTTCCAGTTCCTTTTCTTCGATAAATTTGATGTAGGATAGGATAACGGCCGTAAAAACGCTCACAGCCGCAACAGAACTGATCGATCCCATAAAAACAGCGATGCCAAAGTAAAAATTGAGCAGCCCAAATGCCAGCGGGTTACGACAATAGGAATAGGGCTTCTGAATGATCAGTTTCTGCGTCGCCATTAACGGCAT
Source organism: Anaerolineae bacterium (assembly GCA_024762695.1). Classification (GTDB taxonomy): domain Bacteria; phylum Chloroflexota; class Anaerolineae; order Promineifilales; family Promineifilaceae; genus JACKCC01. The sequence continues at coordinate 1,745 of JANTGY010000021.1, read as the reverse complement.
GGGTGTCCCTTTACCGATTTCCCGCTGCGCTTTGATCGTCCATAGGAGGAAAAAGACGCCCAATCCGATTAAAACGGAGCCGATGATTGACGTGACGGCCGTTCCCCCAAAAGTGGGTAAATTTAACCATTTATCCAATAGAAAGTTGGGTATCAAAAACAGCAGCGTCGGGAATAGGAAAAAGAAGACAAAGATGGGGGCGACAACGGCCGTTACCCTGCTTTTCGCCGGCGTTGGATTTTGCGAGACGGCTACCAGTTTGTCCACGAGCTTCATGAGATTACTTTTCTGGAACGGCCGTCGCCGCTCTCGCTTTTTTGCGCTGGTTACGCTGCCATTTCATGATGTAAGGGAGCAGGTATAAGTAGGCCCCGGTGATGGCTAATAAAAAGATCAAAAGCTGTTGTATCGCCTCAAACTGAGGCGAAAGCGTAAAGTATGCGTTGTGGGTGAGCTTAGTGAACAGCATCAATGGGATAGAGAGAAATGTGGGCACTGATAACCAGCGGTGAAGTTTGCGTAACCATTTGTTAAAAAATTTTGTCATTTTGAGTCTCCTTGTTCTTCTTCATTTTCGGCGGCGCTGACGGCGCGTTCCAGCAATGCCAGCAGCGTTGTTCTTTCTGAGGGCGTTAGATGCGTGAGCAAACGTTCGAACCTCTGGCAGCGAAAGTCCAATGTGCGCTGATAGAGTTCCTCACCGGCGGGGGTCAAGAATAGCTGCACAGCGCGTCCATCGTCAGGGTCGGGCTGGCGGGTGAGAAAACCGGCCTTTTCTAGCTGACGCACGCTGACGCTGATGGTCGGCGTGGACAGCTTCAGCCCCACAGCCATCGCCTGAATGCCGCAGCCGGGGTTAACGGCCGTGTAATTGAGCAATGTCAGCAGCGAGGGTGAGATTTTTGCCTCCCTCGGCGGGGCTGTTCCGGGGCCCATCTGGCGCAATCTGTCCATCAGATGCAGTAGTTTTTCGGCTGATTGTTCGATTTCATTTGTCATAGCGCTAACTCGTATATATTTAGTTAGTTAAACTAACTATATCTGATAAGACGGTGACTGTCAAGGAATAAAAATAAAACCCAAACTAAGAAGGCTTTGGCATCAGCGCTAGATATTGACGTTCAAGACCTCAATTATGAGGAAATGCAAATGACACCTTGTCCCGAATGTAAATCAGAAAAAGTGTATCAATACAAGGAGTATATTGATGCCACAACTATTGGTGGAGAATTACTGCCAAAACTGGCTTCAGGTATGTTTTCCTCCGCCAAAATACGACCTGTTGTATGTGGTAACTGCGGTTTTTTAAGATATTTTGTGTCTGATGAAGCGTTAGAAAAACTTAAAGTGTCGCAGTATTGGAGGCGAGTATGAACTGGAACGATGGCAAAAATCCGGCTTTGGCGCTGCATGCTGGAACTTGGAATTGTTGAGGCTGGTGACGATGGGAGAACAGGAAATGGACGATTTTGAAACCATTGCCAGACGCGATCTTGAAGGCAATCCTGGCGCCAAAACAAACGATTGGCAATAGACTGTGAGCGAAAATAACGGCCGTTTCCCCTCCCACGCTCTAGCCCAACTACCCCCCTTTCCATTATAATGTCCTCATTCATGAGGACATGTCTGGCGCCTTACTGCGAACGAATTGGAGAAATTTTCAGCCTTCACATCCCGCTTTCCCACAGGCCGAAGGTTTCCGGCAGTTCCTGCGCCCGCGCTTCCCGATCTGTTTTGGACAGGCG